>JAFLCB010000016.1 GCA_017302795.1 Deltaproteobacteria bacterium
ACATCGACCCGCGCTCATTTATTTTACTAAGCCTTCAGAAAGTCGCCGCCGGCGAAGAACTCGAAACGCCGATCGAACTAGCCCGCCGCCTTCGTCAACACGCGAATTAGGCAGGGGTTACGTTAGAATTGGTTGCGGGGAGAGGATTTGAACCTCTGACCTTCGGGTTATGAGCAGATTGAAGTGCTTTTTCTAAGTTTTCGGAATCCTTCGAATATTTAATAATAACAAAGTCTTCCAGTAGATTCTTAGTGCGACGGATGACGATGAAAAACGACCAGTTTCGACCCCTCGTGGACCATCGGTGGACCATCGAGGGGATTTTTTTGAACTAGTTCGGAGAAAAGACGCTTTGATATGCTTTCAGATAGCCTATTCGCGAAAGTGAGCGTAGCTAATCAGATGGGATGTGCCATTACACCCCGATGAATTCATTCACTTAATCCGTTCCGTTTGTCAAAATGTTCGTCTAGAAATTGGATCAATCAAACATTAATACTTGTTTGATTTGATCTTCAAGTTCCTGACGGATCGGAAAGTAGTCATCAAAGGCCGTACTTATTTTGGCCTCTTCGCAAACTGAAGCGCGGGGGCTTCGTCGAAACTCATTGTCTGGGTAGATTGCGATCCATTTTTTAGCGGCCTTTTTAGTGATTTCCTCAAACATCCTCTTCTTTGCTTCAAATTCTGGGACGCCGCTATTCAAAGACCGGGGTGTGATTTCTTCGTTTGCCCAAGTGAGATTAGGCATGACGACAATGAATTGATCAACAGCCCTGTACCAATCATGAAAGTTATAGAGGCCTGTAAAGAGCTGAAGCTGAGCAATCGCTGCTGGCGACTTCAACACTTCTGATAGATCATTTGCTGAATATGGATTTCCGTCAGCGTCAAGACACGAAAAATTGTGATCAATCAAATAGGAGCGATTCTGCCGAGCCAATTCCAGTCGTGCTTTTGCGGCCTCTATCGTCGGAATGTGTCCATAAAGTGAATCAGGCCGAGTTAGGCTGTTCCAAGTGTAATAGCGAAATCCTGAACTCGGATTAAAGTTTACAAAGTACGATTGAATGGTTTCAGCGTCTGCTTCGCCATAACCTAACAAGTGTGATATCTCGTGAATGAGAAGCGCCGACACCTGAATTTGCAGTTCGCCAGGTGGCGTCGCTTGTATGCGTGAAATACTGAGGCAAATTGTTCCATCTTTTTTGAATGATGAAACCGAACCGTCTGAATTTGTATGGGCACCGAAGCCGACACACGGTGTGGACTGAACTGTGATTCGATTAGAATTTGCCACTTCGGCCAGCAGCGCGCAGCCACGTTCACCAATATCTTTTATTAGCTGACCGACGCGCGGCTTTCTCGCGAACTGCCAGTCGTTACCAAAGTCCATAGGGCAATTTGCGATTGCCTGATTTATCGCCGACCTCACATCATATTCTGACGACCGCCTCGGCGCAATATTGCCACCTCCGCCGTCAACCGTTCCTTGCGCGGGCGATGGCCCGGCTGAGATCAAACCTGTATCGGCGCCAGCGTCGCCTGAGGGTTCCCAATTGGAACAAGCGGTGGTTGCGGTCATCGCAATCGTTAAGCTCGCTATCGCTAGGTGCTTCATTTCAAACTCATTTCTTGGCCCATCGGCCACTTCAAGGGGCAACATTTGTGCCCATTAGGGTTAAGTAATGAGGTGATCTTTTCTTGCCACCCGCCTTGCTAGAGCGCTTTGGTTGCAAGCCAGACATAATCCTCACGGCCTCCCTTGGGACGTCTCTGAATTTCTTCATTCAGAAGTGCCAAATTCGGCGTGAGGGCATATATATCCGCCTCTGACTCGTCGCAATAGATATATAAAGTTAAAAAGCATCATAATTGTTCATCAAATGATGCATGATGTGATATAAATACATGAAATGAATAACTTAAAGTCTGTTTTTGAGTTTCTAGATTATCGGCTTTTTTTGAAGGGTTGGGTGAAAGAGAAGTCCGTAACCCAGCGAGGTCAGTGGAGTCGCATGGCGAAGGCGATCGGCGTTACTTCGACTATGATCAGCCAAGTGATGCGAGGGGATCGAAACCTAAGTCCAGAACTTGCGAACGATCTCTGTGATTACATCGGTTTTGCTGAAGACGAGGCGAGACACTTCTTACTTCTGGTCGACTTCGCTCGCGCCGGGTCGACCCGCTTGAAAACTCGTTTGCGAAATCAAGTCATTGAATCACAAAGTCGCGCCCAAACTCTTACTAAACGACTCAAGGTCGACGAAGCCATGACAGACGCAGCAAAAGCAACTTTCTACTCTGATTGGATTTACTCAGCAGTTAGGAATGCATCGGCACTTGAAGAAAAACAAACTGCAGAGAGCCTTGCGCTACGTTTTGGTATTTCTCGATCAACCATGAGCGAGATCGTAAACTTTTTGGTCGAAACTGGCCTCTGTCAAAGTCAATCTGGCATTGTGTCAGTGGGGCCTCAAAAGACGCATGTCGCAGCAAGTTCCCCATTTGTTTTGTCACATCATCGTAACTGGCGACTTAAGGCAGTTGATTCAATGCGAGCGCGCAATGAGAGTGACCTCTTTTATACGGGGCCAATGTCGCTGTCGCGCGAGTTAGCCATCGAGGTGCGACAACGTATTCCGACATTCATCGATGAACTCTACAAAGACCTCGGGCCATCAAAGTCCGAGGTGGTTCGCTGCCTCAACATTGATTGGTTTGAATTCTAATCAGGCGGCGTCCAGCCGAAGGTTGTACTGGTTTTAAAGCGTGAAAAGTTGCTGGACCCAAAGCATCCCTTTGCTCATCTCAGAGGTGGGATGCTTTGGGTCCACGGTGTTCAGTTCAAACTGTTGAAATTGCTGGTTTCTAAAATCCGGGAAGCGCATCTCTGCTCCTGACCACCCGCCCTCCACGAATAAGGGCAGGTGGTCAGGAGCAGAGATGCAGATGGGAAATGGAAGTGTGGGTTCCTCTATAGGTCAGAAAAGCTGTCGTGTTGGATTCGAATTAAATCCCTAGGGCAACAAAAGGTAACTGTTCTCGGTCAAAGAAGTAGCTGGACGAACTAATGGACGATAGCTGCTGAGGCGTTACAATTAATCGTCGAGTTTGGCGACATGCTATTTTTCAATTTGAAACGATGAAACAGTCGAATGCCGATTGGAAGCTGTTCATGCGCATGTTCAGTCGAAACATCCATCTGGCGAGGGACGTCAGGAGTATTCATTTGGGCTACCTGATAAAGAAGAAAAGAGTTCGTTTGCGATGCCAATACACCTACTGCATGAACATCGAATTACGAGCGCAAACGCTTGGCGACCCACGCATTCATTTCGTTCAGTACATCCGACATTTGCTTAGGCAAATTCAGTTTCGCTCCGCTTTCACCAAGGCCTCGAAGATGCTGCGTCCAGAGTTTTTGCAGAGTCAAGATCCCGTCGGGATCGAAACTGATAGGTATCTTCAAGAGTGTTCTCCGATGGGCGAAAGTCTGTGAGATGTCTTTACGCAACTTATCAGTATCGATCAGATTAGGCTCACGACTCATGAGAATGACGTCGTGATAATCCTTCATTCGACTGTTTGTAGCTCCCTTTGAAATAATCGTTTCAAACTTTTCGGCGAAGATGGTCTCGACCGGGTACGTGAGGAGCGAGATTTCTCCCTCGAAGATTGGTTTCCCTTTGTACTCGAAAGTTCGAAACTGATTTTGAATTGCGTCGACCGCGTCGCCGACACCTAGATCGATTTGTATTCGATCCTGCATTTTTTCGAGGCTCACGTTGAGAGTGACTCGAAAGCCGGCATACTCCATGTGGGGTTGATTAAGACTTTCAATGTCGCCCCACGTGAACGTGAAGTCGTCATTCAGGTCGATAGCGACGACTTCTCGCAACGAGGTCTCGATAGCTGCGGTTTCTGACTTCATTTTGTTCACAAGAAAATCAGCGTCTGTGGTTTCTCGTCCAATTGCGAGGTAGTGCGCCAGCAAAAGCCCGCCCTTGAAAATGAATTTATCGTGTTGGTTTGAATGCGAGAGCCTTGCAAGAAATCTCTCGAGAAGCAGTTGCTTCCATATTTCGTTGTGTGATTTCTTTCGTTCTTGTGCGATCGCCTTGATGCGGGCTTTTAGTGCTTCCGCTTTCATGTCGACACCGCAAGGATATAGGGGTCGATACGAACGCGAAGTACTTTTGCGTATTTTTTGAGTTTTATCAGATTGATTTTATTGTCGCGTTTCGAGTTGAGCGCAGTCCTCAGTGCTTTGATAGCGGTTTCGATGCTGAGGTACCGGAATGAATCGACGATCGTACGTTCGCGATCGAAAACAGGAATCGAAACTCCTCCAAGATTGAATTTGGTTTTGCCGAGAGAGAGATTTCTCATTCGAACGATCTTGGTTAGGTTATCAGAACGGCGGCGAGTGCGATGATCGATTGCAATCCAGTGCTGCCTCGGAACTTCTTCGGTGAGGTCATAGAGCGCGAGGGCTGATGTGAGGCAAACAATTCCGCCGCGAGTTTTCATCGCGGCGTCAGCGAGATCTTCCCAGCGAAAGTCTTCCGTCGAAGGGGTAGCCTCTGCGCCGCGATAGATACCGTGTCCGATTCGCTGTAGTTCGCCTGAGTTGACGTAATATGCGAGGCTGGCGGCGCTGACCCCGAACTTGCGAGCGTCGCCGCTTGTGAAACTAGGAGCTTTTAAGAGAGTTCTGATTTTCGTTAAAGCTGGTTTGGACTTCATTCGCTTAGTTTAATATTGGCACCCAAAGAAGTAAAGTGGGTGCCAATGTTAAAAATGTTAGGAAAAGGCACGTCAAAACAGCTACTTATAGATGTGCCTGATGGCAGTTCCGAAAAGCAATGTTGACGATGCGACATATATGTCGTAAACTCAAAAGCGTTGAGTTGATCGAGAGATTTCGCTCGACGAAAAAAAGAATGCGCAGGGTTAAATTGAAAATCACATATGATCGAGACATCGACTACATGGAAATCTTCTTCAGCAAGGAAGCGAACTATGGTGACGAGCTCAGTGAGCAAGTTATGGAGTTCAAATCTGAGAAAACCGGAAAGACCATCGGCTACGCGTTCGAAGCCGCAAGCGAAACTGTTTTTAAGTCCGACTTTCTGCATTTAACGACGAAACTCGCTGCACTTCTAAAGATCGTTCGAACTGTTGAGGATCTGACGCAGGAAGAGGCGGCAAAAAGAATTGGCGACATTACCCTGCGCCATTATTAACGCCTCGAGGCCGGCGAAGATACCACCCTCGAAATGCTCGAAAGAATCACCGCCGCGTTTCCAAAGCAAGACTTCTCAAAAATGCTCCGGAAGGGCGCTTAAGATTGTCGAAGTCACCAAAGAAAAAGGGAGTGAAACCCTGAAAAATCTGATTGTTTCGATTGAGACTTTGCCTCCTTCTTGAAGAGAGTCCATTTTGAACTTGTCTTGGTTCGCAGAATGGCAAAGCAAGGGAGAGGAAAAATGAAATTTTTCATGAAGCACGGCTGTATGGTATCTAAAGTCGTTTTCGGCCTGTTACCACTCTTGTTGGTGGGCTGCTCGATCGGCGAAAAATCTAATGAATCATTATCGCCCGGAAAAGTGAGACCTATTTTTTATGAGGTTTCGAAAAACGGTAAGAAAATAGGGACTCTTTTTGGCACGATTCATTTAGGGGTTAACGCCGACGACCTTCCTAGTTCGTTTTTTGCCACCTTCGATGAATCCGATCATTTCGTAGCGGAGATTGATCCAGAGAAACTGAAGGGCGATCAGAAGTCTTCGCTCTTTGAGAGCTTTAGTAAGGGTAAGATTCGCAGTGGGATGTCCGAGATTAGTAGCGACACACAGAAGTCGCTTCGTAAATATTTTCAATCCTTTCATGCTGAATACGGCAGTGGTCAGGGTGCTGCTGACCTTGAATTCCTGGAGAAATTAGACCTCAACGGGTTGGTTGGCTATACGAATATAATCTACCAAGCAAAAGGCCAAGTAGAGGTGGTGAATCGTCTTCAGAGTTCGCGTCACCTCAAAAAGTTTCTCGACTTTGATTTAGTTGACCGCGCCAAGCGGTTGAGAATGACGACGACCTATCTGGATGCACCTTTAATGGAACTCCTGCGCCAATGCGCGAGCCGGGAAACTTCCGTCCGCTTCCTTTCAAAGGTCGCTTCGGCAGAAAGACCCGAAGTTGAGTACGCAGATATATATATCGATTTAGTTTCTGCCTATCGACGAGGTGAAAAAGACTATTCTAGATATTATGACTCTACTGATCAGCAGTTAAAATGCTTAATCGACAAACGTAATGTCCTATGGAAAACGTCAATCGTCGGAGCGTTTCGCGCTTATGAGAACACTTTCGTTGCGGTCGGACGTTTGCACCTAGATGTTGGGCCCGAGTCGCTCGTATCGTTGCTTCAGTCCGATGGGTACTCCGTTGAGGTAAAACAATTCGAATGAATCTCGGCAGGTCGGGTCTATTTGGAGTGCAAACGACAAAGGCTTCGACGCGCCTGATCTAATTCAAAAGAAGACAATTTTAGTGGTCGTTAAGGTTTGTTGAACCTGGGGACCTTTGGAGTGATCCGAAGAGTCCTATGAGGTCCGCAGAGGTCCAGGGTTCAATTCCGTGAAAAACCCAAGCGCCACTCGCGAAAATCTCGCACGCATTTTGTGCTTTTCTCTTTAAACAATCTCAGGCAATCGGTTCGAGAAGTTTGCGCTCGAACGAATTACCGTGAGGTGGTAGTCATGAAGAACGAAAGGCACTTGATGCTGTTGAAGAGCCCTGCGGTCGTCGATGAAAAAGCGTTTGATGAATTTCTCACGCAAACGCTGAAAGACGAAGTAGCGCAGAATACACAACCGGCCGCACAAGTGCCCATGTCGATCTTTGATAATCGAAAGAGGTGGATTAAAGCGCAGGATGTTGCGCGTGAACTCGGGATCTCTGTGCGGACGGTTTATGACTGGCACCACAGGCCTCACCGACGGAACACGCCGCCTGAGCTTTTTAATAAGTTTAATGGTCATTTATTTCTTAGTACCGAAGCACTGAATCTCTGGATGACTCAACAGGCAACACGTCGACGACGTTAATGCCGGAAGAGTGAGTCTCTATGGGATTATCAAAACTGAAAATCGCCAACGGCGAAACCAAATGGCAGGTTCGAGTGTGGGAGAACGGCCGCGGTAGCCGTCGAATCAATCGAAGGTTTGATCGACGAACCGATGCCGAAGCGTTCTTGCTTCAATTCGAATCGAAGATCGAAGAAGAACGCAAGAGTCCATTTAAGGGCTGTTCGTTTGAAGATCGAACTTTTCGTAACGAAGCCGCAAACTGGCTACGGGACGGAGAGCTTCGCTTTTCACCATCGCACCTGGTGCGAGTGAAAGGTGTGCTTCAGGAAGTCCGCGATTTGGCGATCTTACGATGGACAAGTTCACACCGGAATTTCTTGCGAAGTATCAGCAGGAAGAAAAAGCCAGGGGTCTTGAGAACGCGTCAGTGAATCGAAAGACAGAAGTGTTCACGACGATCTTGAACTTTGCGGTGAAGCAAAGACGGATTCCGTTTAGTCCAGCAAATGGATTTCGGAAGTTGCGAAAGTCTACGACCGAAATGGAGTTTTGGGATCAAGATGAAGCGGCGGATTTTCTTACCTTCGCTAACAGGATTTATCCCAAGGACTCGACGGATCGCTGGGTCTATGTGGTTTACCTTTTGGCGCTAAACACCGCGATGCGGGCTGGAGAAATCTGGGGACTAAAGCCTTCGGATCTCTCGCGAGATGGTCGGTCGATCCAAGTCAGACGCCAGTTCAGTCGGGTAACGCTCGAGATGGCGCCGACGAAATCAAAGAAGTCGCGGCTTGCTCCGCTGAATGATGAACTTCGCGAAGAGCTCGAACATTTGATCGAAACTAGGTCGATCGAAGCGGACGAGACGATCTTCATGAACGAACGACGGAATCCCGTCTGCCACGAAAACTTTGTCAGTAGACGATTCTTGGTCGACGTCAAGGCCTGGGGCGGGCGATCGATCCGGTTTCACGACCTAAGACACTCGGCGACCACGATGATGATCGCAGGAGGCATCGACCTGAAGACAGTGAAAGAGATTTGCGGCCATGCGGACATCGCGACAACGATGACGTATGTGCACTTGATCTCTGGAGCCGTCGAACGCGTCGCACAGGTGTTCTCTGTGACTCGCAAACAACCGCAGTTGCTAATCGCTAGCGCGAGGAGCGAAGACAGTAGCGAGTGAAAAAAGATTTGTGACTGCGACGGAAGACGACCGAGTTTGTTTTCTGGTGGACCATCGGTGGACCATCGGAGCGAAAATATGGAAACGAAGTTTCGAGATCGAAACCAAATTATCTAATGATTCGGGTCTACATCATTAACGGGGGCACCTAGATCTTTGTAGGATTGGTTTACCACAACTGATCTTTCAAAGGAGTCCCAGATGCCCCCGACGGACAGCATCGTTCTTGATCTGCCGAGTTTCAAGATTCTCGACATCGAAGGCCACAACTCGATCACTTTTCGGGTCGAACACGAAGCTTTGCCTCGATGCCCGCACTGCGAGGCGACGACACTTCGCAAAAAGGACACGTTCACAAGACGTGTTCGACATACCCTTTTTGGTGGTCGAATGTCTTGGCTTTTGATCAAGGCCCACAAATACAAATGCCGAAAATGTTTAAAGTATTTCAACTCTAGGTTCCCGGGTATTCTTCCACGACGGCGCGCGAGCGAAGCCTGCCGAATTGAAATGACGACGCTTCATCACAAAGGCCAATCGCAACAAGATCTTCGAAAGACCTACGGACTCGGCTCGGCCACGATCGAACGTTGGTATCAAAGCCGAATCGACGTAAAGGCGCGAGAGTTTAACAATGCCCACTGCCCGAAGATTCTGGGCATCGATGAACACTTCTTTACGCGCAAAGATGGCTTCGCCACGACGTTTGTTGATCTCACCAAACACAAGGTCTTTGATGTGACCTTAGGTCGGTCAGAGGGCTCGCTAAAGCCATATTTGAAGCGGCTTCCCGGGAAGTCTCAAGTTCGGGTCGTGCTGATGGATTTGTCTGAGACCTATCGTTCGATCGCTAGAAAGCATTTTCCAAACGCTCTGGTTGTTGCCGATCGATTTCACGTGATCAGACTTGTGAATCAGCAGTTCGTAAAGACCTGGGCAGAGCTTGATGATGTGGGAAGAAAAAATCGCGGACTTCTTTCTTTGATGCGAAGGCATCCAGATCGCATGACTGAAGAACAACGAGTGCGCCTTCATCGCTATCTCGATGAAATTCCAGGTCTCAGGCATTTGTATGTTGTTTGGCAAGACCTGAATCGATTGCTCAGAATGAAGCGACTCAACCAAAGAAATTTGCGCGAACAGTTGCCTGAGTTTTTATGGATCATCGACGAGCTTCGAAAGATTCCATTTAGGCACCTTCGAGTTCTGGGTGAAACCCTTGAAAACTGGAAAGTCGAAATCGGGCGAATGATGAGATTTTCAAAAACCAATTCAATAACGGAAGGACTGCATAATAAAATGGAAATGATTTCGAGACGAGCCTACGGATTTAGGAATTTTCAAAATTATCGATTGAGAGTTCGGGTTCTTTGCAGTTAGGCAAAAGTTCCTACAAAAGACGAAGTGCCCCCGTTAAGGGTCAAGATCCGGCTCTTCTCGATTGATGGTGGAACACTGAGCGTCAAAATCCAATAAAAAAGGGATCCGATCAATTCCCAATCTTCTTAAGATTTTAGTTATCGACGCTAAAAAAATAAGGAGAAGAAATGATGGATCCCAATTGGGAATCTACTTTTAAGTTTATTCTTTTGCCAGAACTGAAAGTGCTGACGCATTGGCAAAGTGGACGTTTTCGAACTCATTATAAATGCCAGAAAGAATCTGAGTTCGAAGTTTGTCCAAAGTGCGCAACCAAAGCCTTTTCTGTGCATGACCGACGATGGGTGAACGTAAAAGATGCACCCATTCGAGGTTCCGGAATATATTTACGGATCTTGAAAAGAAGATTTCGATGCCCCGGCTGCAAAAAAGTTTTCACTGAACCCGTTAATGGAGTTCGAAAAGGATTTCACACAACTGAACGCTTTCGACGTGGCGTTAGGTGGGCCTGTGGAAACTTCACCGATCTTAAAAGCGTGCAGCGAGCCTATAATTGTTCCGCCGGGCTTCTCTACAAAATCTACTATGAACAACTCGAACGAAAGCTTCGCGAAAGACAAAATAATCCGTGGCCAAAAACCATCGGAATCGATGAACACTCGTTTAGGCGCGGCAAACACGGCTGCCAGTTCGCAACAATTTTAGTCGATTACCCGAATAAAAAAATATTCGAACTTGGCGAAGGTAAAACCGCTGAAGGTTTAAAACATAGCTTCGCCCACGTGCCTGGTCGTGAGCAGGTCCGAAACGTCGTTTTAGATATGAGCGATCCGTTTAAAAAGTTTGCGAAAGAAATGTTTCCGCAAGCAAGAATCATTGCTGACCACTTCCACGTTATCCGGCTGCTAAATCCGATGATCAACAAAGCTCGCACCGACATTACTGGCGACAAAAGATCAAACCCAGTCCGCAAGCTCTTGCTGCTGAACGGAAAAAAACTTCAATATTTTGAACGTCGGGCTTTGCAGACGTGGCTTGATCAACATCCCAAATTAAACGAGCTCTATCACTTCAAAGAAGCCATGCACGGGCTCTACCGTTGTCGGGGGATAGATCGCGCGCGCCGCGCGCTGATCGCGATTTTGGACCGAATGGCGCGCTCTGAACTGCCCGAGATCCATCGGCTTCGGAGAACGCTGATGAAATGGAAAAATGAGATCTTAAATTTCTTTTTAACGGGGCTGACAAATGGACGAACTGAAGGTTTTAACGGGCTCGCAAAACTGTTGCAGAAGCGGGCCTTCGGATTTAGAAGCTTTCGCAACTACAGACTTCGATTGCTAAGTCTTTGAAGGTATTGGGATTTGGACAAAGTTCCACCATCGAGTGAGTAGAACCCAAGATCCAAAGCCATTTCGCTTAATTGCTCAAATCAAATTAAATGAAGGCATTGTAAATTGGCGTCCCCAACCGGATTTGAACCGGTGTATCTACCGTGAAAGGGTAGTGTCCTAGGCCGCTAGACGATGGGGACCTTGAGACAAATCGTGCTTGCGGCAGACGCCGAAATCACGCTCGAAAAAAGTTGGTGGCTCGCGATGGACTTGAACCATCGACCCCATCCTTAAAAGGGATGTGCTCTACCGACTGAGCTAGCGAACCGCCGGATAAATTCGAAGGGCCAATATTTGGGATTTGGGCCTTGTATGTCAACGAGAGAATCAAAGAAATCGCATGGTTTTTTCAATCTCAGCGATTCAGATCAAAATAGCGGCATTTCGTGCCGCTATTTTGAGGGGTTTATGAAAATAGCGGTTTGATCCAAAGAGTCTGTTCGCGGCCTGGGCCAACGGACACGACGTCGATCGGAGTTGCTATTTCAGTCGCGATAAACTGGATGAAATCACGTGCTGACTGCGGAAGATCTTGGATCGCGCGAACGTTGGTGATGTCTTCCGTCCAACCGTTCAGTGAGCGATAGACCGGTTCGACCCGCGCCAGATCGTTAGAGCTAACGGGGAGTTCTTTTATTTCAACGCCATCAAGTCTGTAGGCCGTGCAAACATCGATCTTTTCGTGCCCCGATAAAACATCGAGCTTCATAAGTGCTAGTGACGTCAGACCATTCACGCGAATTGCATACTTCAACGCAACAAGATCTAGCCATCCACAACGACGTGGGCGACCTGTTGTCGCTCCGTACTCGCCGCCCTCTTGTCGTAGACGATTGCTGAGCTCCTCGTTCATTTCAGTTGGAAACGGACCCGAGCCAACGCGAGTTGTGTAGGCCTTCGTGATGCCTACGATCTTTTGCATAACACTGGGGCCAATGCCGGTTCCTATACAAGCCGAGCCAGAAATCGTTGAAGAGCTAGTGACAAATGGATAGGTGCCGTGAAGGAGATCAAGCATCGTTCCTTGTGCGCCTTCAAACAGAACTTTTTTTCCAGCTTTCAATGCGCGGTGAACGACGAGCGATGTGTCTTTTGACCGGAACGGCTCAAGTTCAGCCGCAAGTTCAACCAGGCGTTCGAAAAGAGGACCGACGTTGACGGGCTCTTGCGCGTAGTACTTTTCAAGAAGAAAGTTTTTTTCTAAAAGTGACGCATCAAGCTTTGCGCGCAAACGATCGCGGTCAAAAAGATCGCCAAAGAGAATTGCTTTGCGAGAGGCGCGATCCTCATAGGCGGGGCCGATGCCTTTACCTGTCGTGCCGATTTTCTCGTTGCCGGCGGCTTTTTCGCGAGCCGCATCGAGCTGGCGATGATAGCTGAGAAGAACCGTACACTGATCCGAAATACGAAGCTGATCGGGGTTCGTTAAAACTCCGGCCGCTTTTAAATCTCGAATTTCTTTTACGACTTCTTCAATGTCGAGAACGACCCCAGGTGCAATCATACAACTGCACTTAGGGTGAAGCACACCCGATGGGATCAGATGCAAAACGGTTTTCACGCCGTTTACGACAAGAGTGTGACCCGCGTTGGCGCCCCCCTGATAACGGACCACGAGGTCCGCATGAGCAGAGAACACATCAACAACTTTTCCTTTTCCTTCGTCGCCCCATTGAGCGCCGACTACAATAATGCCTGGCATAGGGACGTTAAACTCTCAAAATGGCGACGTTCCCGCAAGTTCAGAAACAGCCTTGAACCATTCTTCTGGTGGGGGAAGGGAGCCTGAAACAGCCTGATTTTTTAGCAATCCCATCAAATTCTTCGCGGCCTCCATTGAGACGGCTTTAAAGGCTTCATGGGTCGTTGCTCCGATGTGGGGTGTTAGGACCACTTGCGGAAATTTGAGGAGCTCGGAATCCGGCCTCAAGGGCTCGTAGTTGAAAACATCTAGTCCGAAAGTCCCGGCGCCCTTGTTTTTCAAATGCAGCACGAGGTCCTCTTCTTTTAGAACACCACCGCGCGACGTGTTCACGATGATCGAATCTGGTTTTAGAAGATCGAAGTGAATGCGGTGAATGCGACCTTTTGTTTCGCGGGTCATCGGCACATGAAGGCTGACGGTGTCAGACATGTGAAAGAGTTCATCGACGCCGACGCGTTCGCAGCCGTGTTTTTCGAACCACTGGTTGTTTCGGTAGGGGTCGTGCGCCACAACCCGCATGCCGAAACCTTGCGCCATTCGCGCGACGCGCGCTCCGATACGGCCGAGACCAAAGATTCCGTGAGTTTTTCCGTCAAGTTGCCAACCTAAAAGAGGTTCGCGATTCCAATCTTGCGTTCGCGCGGTTGTTTCCGCGGCCCGAAGTTTTTTTGCACAGGCCAAGACAAGCGTCCACGTCAATTCCGCCGCCGACGCCGAGTGTGAATCCGGGCAATGAGCAATTGCCACCCCACGATCGGCGCAGGCTTGAAGATCAATGTGATCAAACCCAACAGTCGCTGTAACGAACGCTTTCAAGTTTGGAACTTCCGAGAGGAAGTCTTTTGTGATTTTGAATTTAGTGCGCCCTATCAGTCCTTCAATTTTTGAGAGCTTATCTCCCATAGTGGCGACAAGTTCAGCAGAGGTTTGAAACTCTGGCAGATGGAGTACGTCATGGCCGCTGTGGCTTTTCAGCCACGCGATGCCTTCAGCAGAAAATCGATCGCAAACAATCAAAAGTGGTTTAGCCGCGGGCATTTTTTCTGCGTTCATTTCAAACTGATTTCTTTTTGGTGCAGGGTATTGGAGTCCCATGGCAGCGGGCCTGATTCAAGCTCTGCAGCCGCGAGGTCGAGCGCTGCTTCAACCTTCTCGAAAGGTAGATTGTGCGAAAGATCTCTCGCACTATCGGCAATCGCTTTCAATGCTGCCATCTGGTCTTGATCGCGAATGTAACCCATGTGGCCAAGGCGAATAATCTTTCCTTTGAGTTGGTCTTGCCCGCCCATCATGACGACTTTGTACTTTGTTTCCAAAAGACCGCGCCATTTAGCCCCATCAATTCCATCGGGAACGCAGATCGCAGTCAAAGAAGGGGACGGAACTTCAGCCAAGGTTTTTAGCCCCAAATAAGTGCAAAATACTTTTGTTGCTCTTGAGAGAACCGCGATGCGGTGATGAAGCTTTCGCGCTCCACCCATGGCATCGACTTCTTTCAAAACGACTTCAAGTGCCCGCATCAATGGCACAGCTGAAGAAAAGTTCGTCCCGCCGCTCTTATTGGCTTCAAGTTCTTCGCGAATGTCGAAATAAAATCGCGGGGATTTGGCCGTCGGAATTTTTCGCCACGCGCGTTCGCTGAAAGCGACAAACGACAGGCCAGTTGGTAACATGAATGCTTTTTGGCTTCCGCCAACGACACCATCGAGATCCCATTCATCCATTGGCAGCGGTAGCGCGCCGAGTGCGGTGATGGCATCAACCAAAAATAAAGTACTCGGTGATACGCGCCGCAGAGCTTGAGACATTTCGCGAATCGGATGAAGTGCACCGGTCGAAGTTTCGCATGCTTGAGACATTAAAATGCTAGGTGCTTGCCCTTTGGCGACCAGTTCTTTTAACCAAGATTCTAACTTCACGACACTTGCTGAATGCCCCCAAGGGACTTCATGCCGAACGACATTGGCACCGTAGGCTTCCGCCATATCGGCCCAGCGCTCGCCAAACTTTCCTGATACCACGCAGGCCACGGTTTCACCCGGGCTTAGAACGTTGACTAATAGCGATTCCATTCCTCCGCTTCCCGTAGACACATGAAGAAACGCGCGCTGTTTGGTTTCAAAAAGTGCAGGAAGTTTTGCGAGTACAAACTCGAGGCATTTTTGAAATTCCGGAGTTCGGTGATGTTCGATCGGAAGGGATAGCGCTTGCAAAACTGATGGAGGAACAGGCACGGGTCCTGGGGTCAGCAAAATAGTATCGCTCATGCGGCCAAACTAAACGTTATGGTGGGTGAATGTCAGCTTGAATGCGTGGGGCGTCATCGTTAACGTGTGGCCATGTTCAGCCGCCACAAATTTTTGAAATTTCTGACCTTCAGCTGGGTCATCGGTTTGACCATGGGGCTTGGATCAGGTTGCGCCTATTCGGTGGGAACAGGCGACCGAAGGTTACCTGAGGGCTATAAATTAATCGCGGTTCCTGTATTTAAAAATGGAACTCAAGAAGTCGGAATTGAAGTCCCTTTCACGAACGCGATGATTCGCGAGCTTGAGCGATCGCAAATTGCGCAAGTAGTGCCGAAAGCTAGTGCCCAGGTCGTTTTGGAAGGTAACATCGAAAGTGTTCGGTTCGATGTAGCGAACCAAATTAGCTGCGGCGCGACTGGCGTGTGTGCAGTGCCTCGATTGACCATTCTGAATACAGAATACCGGATCACGGTCTTAACGCGATTGATACTAAAACGCCTTTCCGATGGACAGACGCTGTGGTCGGAAGAGTTTTCGACCCAGAAAAGCTATCTCGCGCCGAAAGTGGGCCTCGAGGGCCTAAACAGTGCGAATGCGCTTTACAATCATAGTGCTCGCCAAGAAAATTTAAGTGCGATGGCCGTTGATTTGATGTCCGAAGCGCACGGTCGCTTGACAGAAAATTTCTAAACGAATTTGCAGCCGTAAAGGAACCACAAGCTTTGGCCGCCTCGGAATGGACCTACAATCGCCTTAGTCAGACTCTCAAAAAGGGCGATTTCGCGCCACTTTACTGCCTGTTCGGCGAAGAAACGTTTTTGGCTGACCGCGCGTGCAGCGAACTCGTCGATGCGGTTGTTCCTGAAGGAATGCGCGATTTTAATCTCAGCGTTTTTGATGCGGCCGACTGTGATATCGCGCGAGTGCGAGACGCAATCGAAACGTTGCCAATGATGTCGCCCAATCGAGTGATCATTGTGCAAAATGCCCATCAGCTTAAAGACAAAGAATGGGAAGTTCTTCAGCCGATTTTAGATAAACCGCTTCAGGGCTCGATTCTGGTTTGTTTGGCGTCAAAAATTGATAAGCGTAAGCGGCATTGGAAAAAACTTTTGGAAGCCGGTGTGGCGCTTGAATGTAAGCGTCCTTATGACAATCAGATTCCCGAATGGATTGATTTCCTTTCCAAACGTCACGGCGTGAAGTTTGGCGAAGAAGCTGCGGCTGCTCTTCAGCAGGTCGTTGGCACAAACTTAAGTGATCTTGATGGCGAAATTCGCAAGATCGCGATTTATTGCGGCGGTCAAAAGCGCGAGAAGAAAGTCGTCGAAGCAACGGTGGAAGAAGTCATGAAAGTGGCTTCTCGAGTTCGCCTTGAGAGTGTTTTCGATTTTTCTGATGCGGTTGGAAAAAATGATCGAGCGCGAGCCCTGATGTGCCTAGCGAATCTTCTTGATCAAGGTCAGAACGAAATTGGAATTATCGCGCTCGTCGCGCGCCATGTGCGGATTTTGCGGGCGACTGGCGAAGGTCTTCGCGAAGGCTTATCGGGGCAGCGATTGGCCGCACGTGCGGGGGTCTCGCCTTTCTTCGTGCGCGACTATGCAGAACAAGCAAAGCTATGGTCGATGTCGAAAATCGATCACACCTTGGAAGCTCTTTACGACACTGATCGTGCATTGAAAACGTCGCCGATCGGGTCCCACATCTGGCTAGAAAGTTTCATCGTGCGAGTTTGCGGTTAGCCGACGTCGATTTGTCGTCTCAAATTGAAACAAACTGGGTACTCTCGACTTTTTTCTCGACTTTGTCTTAAGGCAAAATCAGCCGAAAAGTCTGTAATGGTGCAGGGTAAAAAAGACGACACTTCCAAAAGAGCGACCGCCGACGGCGTTAAGCCAGCGTCGATGTCCCCAGGCGCAAGCCTGGTCAAAGAGGCAATCGATGCCCTGAAGGCAAAGCGCGCTTTGCCTGACGAACTTTCGCCAAATGTCGATGCCGCGCAAATCGAAAAGATTCGCTCGGCCAGTGTTGCGCCTGTGGCCTCGGGTTCTGCGGCAAGAAGGACTCCGCGTCGCCCCTTCCAGCGACCAGTCGGTGTTTTGGTTGGTGGGCATTACGAAGTACTTCGAGCTAGGCAGCTGTCGGAAGGCGGGATGTCGATTTTTTTAGGCGAGTTTGGCTCGCGACTGAGAATGAAGGTCGAAGAAGTTCAAGTAGGAAAGCCGGTTGCGATATCATTTATTTTGCCGAGCGGCGATTCGATAAGCCTTCGCGGCGATGTCATTTATCACGATACAGAATCAGGGGCCGGGCTTCATATAGGTGTGAAGTTTGGCATCGTCCCGATGGCACAACGTCGGTTAATTCGGTCTTATGTTAGTTCCAAGCGGGCTGGGGAGACCGTTGAGGGGTTGCGCGAGAATCGAGACGGTAGCGAGGATCAGTTTGCATCGGTGGGTGTCACGCGGCGAATCGCCTGATTGGGGAGCTGCACGGCTTGGTACCTCAATCGCATAGTGAATAAAGTTGGCCATAAAGTTGGGCACAAATAGAGAAAGGGCTTGGTCGAACGGCTAAGTCCGAGCAGCCCCTTCCAATCCCAAAAAATAAGCCTGAAAAAATAAGCCTGAGACTTACTTCGTCAGAGATTTTGCAGCTTGTTTCGACAAGCGGCTAAGTTTGCGCGCAGCTGTTTTTGCGTGCATGACACCTTTGGTCGCCGCTTTTTGAGCCTTGCTCATATAGGCGCGAAGAGCTTCTTCAGCTGCTTTTTTGTCGCCAGAAGCGATCGCCGTGCGAAGCTTTCGCTCGAATGTGCGAACCGAAGATAATGCTGTTGTATTGCGCTGATTGCGTTTCACACTCTGACGGGCGCGTTTTGCTGCGGACTTATGATTTGCCAAGGGCCTACCTCACTGAAAAATCTATTTATCAAAACTATGAAAAGAGTATCTTGATACCGAGACGTAATAAAGTAACGTCATTTTCAGAAACAAGAGGCCATCAGCTATCACGCTTCGGAGCGGCTTGGCAAGGGACGAAAGTGAGCCCCATTAAGTGACAAAACGACCAAATGAGGACCAATCAAGGCAGATAAAGCCTGGAAATCAGGCTTCAGCGGCTGCGGCCCCGGCCGAATCAGCCAAGCAAGTTTTAAATGGAGAGCGCCGGGCGGTCGCCGCTGCTGCCTTTGTTTTTGGTTTAGGAACCCTGGCTTCGCGGATTTTGGGACTCATTCGCGACCGCATGACCGCACAGTATTTTTCGCCGGAAGTAAGAGATGCCTTTGTGGTCGCCTTTCGACTTCCGAACATGTTTCGCAGGATTTTGGGTGAAGGGGCGCTATCGGTCAGCATGATCCCGGTGCTGGTTGATCTGTTGACCAAACGCATGGCGGTTGGCGCGACAGACGCAGAAGCTCGAGAGCATTTCGAGTCCGCAAAGCGCTTAGTCGGCGCACTTTTCACTTTGCTTTTAAGTATCACCATTACGCTAACGGCATTGGCCGTGATTTTCATGGACCAGATTATCGGCATCCTGGTCGCCGGTGAAGGCTACATGAGCGTCCCAGGGAAATTCGAACTGACCGTGATGCTTGCTCGTATCATGTTTGGCTTTCTAATCTTGATAACCCTCTACGCATTTTTCATGGCGATTTTGAATTCTCTTAAGAAATTCGCCCTGGCTGCGATTGCACCGATCATGTTCAACATCAGTATGATTGCCGCGGCGCTAGTGTCGAAAGAATTCGGCGTACCTGAAAAAGTGCTCGCGTGGAGTGTGATCGTCGGCGGTGCGATGCAGATGGGCATCCTCATTCCTGCGATCGTTCGCGAGGGATACTGGCCGAACTTATCATTTGTTTGGCGGGTCGACGGAAAGTGGGTTCCGTTCTGGCGCGTGCCGGAGGTGCAACGCGTGTTCACTGCCATGGCGCCGAGTCTTTTTGGGCTGAGCATTTTGCAATTCTCAGCGGTGATCAGGGATCGGTTCGCCAGTGAATTGCCTCAAGGCTCTCACTGGTATCTGTACTGCGCCGACCGAATTTTAGAACTTCCTTTAGCGCTGTTCACGGTGAGCGTGGGGTCCGCGGTACTGCCGACATTGGCCGCCCAATGGTCCCGCGGCGACAAAGATGCGATGACCTCGACGCTATCACATTCCATCCGTTTGGTCGGTTTTGTCGCTTTGCCATCGGCAATTGGAATGTTTTTTTTAGCGCAGCCTATTACCGAAGTTATTTTCCTGGGTGGCCAATTTAAGTACCAAGATGTTTTGCCAACAGCGGAAGTGATTCAAGTTTATTCATTTACTCTGATGTTCGCGGCGACGACACGAATTTTGGTTCAAGGTTTTTATTCGATGGGGAACACTTGGTACCCTGCCTTGGTGGGTGTGATCACCTTGGTCGTTCACTTTATTTTTTCATGGGTCGGGACGAAGACGTTTGGTCTTAAAGGTTTGGCTGCGGCGTCGATAGTTTCGGGCTTTGTGAACTTGATGATGTTGGCGGTGGCTTACTCAAGGTGGGTTGGTCCCTTGGGTTGGCCGCGAATCCTCGGTCGACTGGGGCGCTTCTGCGTTGCGGGGATCGCGCTAGGTCTTGGCTGTATGGTCTATGAACCCATCATCACAGAATTTGGCTCGCGTTTTTTCACGCGAACTTTCGCCTTGGCACTTTCGATTCTGTTGGGTGGCGGCCTTTACATGCTTTGCGCGCGGATCATGAATCTTGAAGAGTACCAAGAAACCACGGCGCGAGTCTTTGATAAGATATTGAGGAAAGTTCGCAACTTGAGGAAAGCATAGGTACCGCCTACATTTTGGTAGCGCATGTGCGCTACCAAAATGTAGGCGGTACCTCTAGACACTATTGAATCGTTAAAACTCGTCGCGCGGTCGGCTTTCTTTCAGCCGGTGCCGCTTGCTGCGGCACTGCTTGATGCACGACTTCTGGTACTTCTGCCGGGATCAGCCGGAGCGGTTCTGGAAGTTTGCGCGACTTAGCTAGCATTTGCTTTGCGCCCAAGCGAATTCGGTCCATTAACACGAGAATTTCGCTGTTCGGAATCACGGTGCACATGAAAGTGTATTCCTTTTTTTCCGTGCTTCTGCGCGTCGGTATTCCTGGACGATCAAGAGAGTTCATCATCGTAAAGCTTGTAAAAAATGGGCGTAGAACGATTTTGCCACTTTCGACCTGGACGCCATCTTTTTCGAGGTTGTGAACTTCATAGGTCGGTTTGGTCCACCGCGATTCAACGTGGTTCACAAGGTCTCCGCGAATTTCCCCGTCGGTGGGTATTCGAAGTCGCTCGGAAGTATAGTTAGAAAACTGAACGTCGATGTCGACGGCGCTAAACACGCCGGCATTCACTAAAGCGCGATACTTCGGATGCTCGCTGATCGACTTTACCTCGTCTGCCTGTTGATCCGCACACGCTTCTTCCTCGCGAAGGCGAAACTTGTCCGCGTTCTCACCCATGCTGGAGGCCTTCACTACAACAACGTTTCCGCTGTGCTCGGTCACTCGAAATTCATCGACCGCGCGTCCAGAGATATGAATCGGGGTTCCTTTCGAATCGGCGCGCTTTGACAGGTTTCGAAATCCAGTAAAGAATTTCGAGTAGTCCTTAGAGATTTTTGAAGTCTCGTCGGCGGCTACCGCTGGCGCTTCACCAACGCTTCTTGCAACATTACTTTGCGCAAAGGCGAACTTCGGCAGAGCCGCCGCTGCTCCAAACAGAAAAACCGTAACAATAGCAGAACGAGTAACCATTCCGTTAAGCTTAGGAAGTTCATATCCGCCTAGCTGTTGGAAAATTGCTTCCGTTTTAAGTACTGTACGTGTTCTCACTATGAACCTCCGCCGGCATTGATCAATCCTCGTTCAAATAATACCAGACAGTGCAAGCCATGCCATATTGACTGAATCGAAGTCAGTTGTGTTTGAAAAACCAGAATCATTCAGAGGCATTAATAACCGTCAAGTGAATAGACAGTTGACGATCGTTTGACGGCATGGTTTCGGACCAGAGTAACTGTTCGTAAAGACTGGGCTTGTATTGCAGGTACCGTCAAAAGACACTATCTTTCACAAGGGAACTAGGTCACACTTGGTGTCTGAAAGACATGAAAAAGAAACCTTGGCTTATTAACCCGGCATACGATTTGTTTTCTTTTTTTTCGTTTTTTTGGACAGTTCCTTTTCTGTACCTTCTTCAGGCTAATCTTTCGCCAATTCAGCTAGGCCGCTTAATGCCGCTGCTGATTTTTGCAAATCGCCTACATTTATGCGTACCAATCGTTTTCAGTCTTTTTCTTATGCGCGAGGCATCTGAGTTAGAGAGACGTAGATTTGTCACGCATAGCACAGCGATTGCAGTGTTGGTACCCCTTGCTGTCTGGGCAAGTTTCAGCATGAGTGCGATATTGATTTATATGCTGCCAACGCTGGTGGCTGGCTGGGCCACTTGGCATTTTTATCTACAAGACCGTGGGGTTCTTTCTCTCTATCGATCTCGTCAGCCTAATATTACACGCACTCAGGTGAATCTGGATCGGGCGGCATGCCTCATTTTCTCGCTCCTGAATCCTATTCAATACTGGTTTCGTACCGGCTATCGGTTTCAAGCTTTCAACGGGCAACTGGATTTCAGTTGGGCCGATCGAATCTTGCCTTGGCCTGATGTTCGGTGGGCAGGAGCCGCGTTTTTTTTATTTTATCTCGTGATGCAGCTTAGAAACCGCGCTTTGCTGACTCCAAGAAGCCTATATGTAGCTGCATTATTTGGACAGTTTTTGTGTATGTCCAATCTTCAGTTTCTTCCGCCGTTCTTTGAGTATTTGATTCGAGTTGTAAACCACAACATTACTGAACTCTCCTTGCAGTTTCAGATGTGGAAAAATCAACAGTCATTTGTCCCGATATCTAAATCGCGGTGGGCGGTTGCCGGTGCCGCAATGGCGATTTCTGTCGGGTTACTCATGCTTATTGCTTTCCGTTTCCCATTTATTTACCCGATCGAAAATGGTTTTTTTGACATCCGCTACTTTATTAGTTTCCCAAACGCCTGGGTTATAAGTGGCCTCGTTTCCGTTTTCATTGTGCTTAATTTGCTTCACTTTTTGTCTGGACACTATGCCTATAACTTTACGAATCCTCATGTCCGTAAGCTTTTAAAGTTTCCATAGCTAGACCAGTGGCGCCCTTCGGGCAGCGGGTTAATCAGTCGCGCCCTTCCGCGCGAAGCTTGTCCTTGGCCTTTTGCCACAAGACTTCAAGTTCCGACTGAGCGCGTGCATCCCAGTTGCGACCGTCGACTTTTTCGAGATCGGCCGCCATCTGGTTGAGGACTTCGAACCGTCGCTCAAAGCGAGAGTTCGTATCGCGCAGGCATTGTTCGGGATCGAGGCCGCGATGGCGCGCAAGTTGAGCGACAGTGAAAAGTAGGTCTCCTACCTCACACGCGATCGGGTCGTTACTCGGACCTTTATCCGCGAATTCCGTAGGAACGTGCACCGTGTTTTTCGACTCAGCTAGCGCGCGTTTAAGTTCGGCCATTTCCTCGTCTATTTTGGCCATAACGCCTCGCCAATCAGGCCAGTCGAAGCGGCGCTTTCTAGTTTTTTCACCAATTTTTGCAGAGCGCTGGAGCGCGGGGAGTCCGAGAGGGACATCCAAAAGAAGTTCGGCGGAAACCGGCTTGGCGCCGTTTTTTTCGGCGTCATTTTTTTCTGCTGCCTTGATCGTGTTCCAATTTTTTAAGACTTCATCCGACTGAATCCCCGCATAGTCCGATGCCGTGCGACCACTTTGCGCATCGCCAAAAACATGAGGATGCCGCCGGATCATTTTTTCGTTAACCACTCTTGCAACATCATCGATTGAAAATCGCGCGGATTCGCTGGCAATTTGAGCATGTAGCACAACCTGTAAAAGAACATCGCCAAGTTCTTCTAGAATTTCAGTGTCGTGCCCGTTCTCAATCGCGTCAGCGAGTTCGTAAGCCTCTTCTATGAGATAGGGAACGAGGGAACGATGGGTTTGTTCCCGATCCCAGGGGCACCCATCAGGCGCGCGCAGTTGCGCCACGGTTGCGACGAAGTTTTGCAGAGATTGAGTGGATGCAGGTATTACGGTAGGGCTTTGTGTTTCTTTAGGCATTAGGCTAGGTCCCATGTGTGATGGAAGAAGTCGAGCCGCGCGCTTTGCGGCGAAGGTCGAGTCCTGTGGCGCATTGCGGATTTTTCTCGGGTACACTGTGTGCACGTCATGAATGCAGGTAAGTTCGGAAATAAATTTGGAAAACCGGGTCGCGGTAAGTCTCACGGAAAATCAGGGAGCCGTGAGCAGCTTCACACGCGCTCGCACTACATTGATCATTCGATGCGCTTTCTTGACTGGGTCAACGATCTCGGTTTCGAAAAAACGTATATCGGTTCGCTGATCGCTACTTTGGACGATAAACTTCAGCTGCGGCGTCTGGCGGCGTTGTTTTTATTTTCGCTCTTGCTCTCTTTCTTGTTATTCAGCGATTTTGACTTTTCGTTTTCTGCGCGAATTGGTGACATGGTTTCGCGCGACATAAAAAGTCCTGTCAGTTTCGAAATAGTCGACGAAGTGTCGACCGAGCAAAAACGAAGACAATCAGAACTGGGCGTGACTCCTGTTTTCGATTACGATCGCGGCGCGTATGATGAGCTTTATGGCCGAATTTATAGCTCCTTCCGAAAGGGCCGCGATGAAATACGCGGCATAAGTTTATCGAAGGACGAATTCGATCGATGGGACCAAATGAAGAAACTGATGGCGCTGCGCCCTCAGTTTGAAAAGCTGCTAGGTCATTCGATCTCGGAACCAGTTTTTGAATGGCTCATAGATAGGCGCTTCTCGCCGAAAATCGAAGCCGCCCTTACTGACCAGGTGGATGCCTGGGCGCAGATGAAAATTGTCGACAACTTGTCCCAATCTGTTCCGCCTGGCGCAAAAGAGGTTCTGCTTCGTGAGGTGACTCGCACCGGCCGAGGCCGCGAGTCGCTGAACACGTCACTTGATATGCGCGATTTACGCGACGAGGACGGTCTGGGAATCAAGGCAATCGCTCAGCGGCGCGGGTTTAATGGTGCGGATCTTCGCCTTTACGAAGAGCTGTCGCGAAGCCTGATTCAGGCGACTGTAACGCCTAACCGGCAAGAGACAGAAACCCGGCGCGAGAAGGCCCGCGCTGAAGTTTTACCGGTCGTCATTTCTGTGAAAAAGGGACAAGTCATCATTCCTGAGGGATCGGTTGTGCAGCCGATACACAAAACTCTTTTGAACGAAATTGAAATGCAGCGAAGCGATCGCAATCGAAAGCTAGTAAGTTTGGTTTCGGCGGTCATGTTCGTCGTCATGTCTCTCGTATTTTTCTCGTACCTGAGGCGATTCACTCTGAACCGTGTCAGTGTTTCGAACAAAGATCTTGCGATCATGGGTGTCGTGACGATCTTGGTGACGGTCTTCACAAAGTTTTTTATTTTCCTCATGAACTCAGCCTTCTCTTCCCATTTCGGCTCCATGATTCCCGAGGCAGCCTTCATGTACGCCGCTCCTGTTGCCCTGGGTCCGATGCTGGTTGGACTTCTGATCGTATCGGGCGAAGTCGTTTGGATATTCACCCTTTTCTTGGCGATAGTTCTCGGTGTGATGGTCGATTTTAAGTTTGCGTTTGTTTTGGTGTCGGTCGTCGGGGGCCTGGCTGCAGCGCGCGGTGTGCATAAGTTTAAGCGCCGAAATGATCTCTATTGGGCTGGCGTTCGCACGGGGCTAGTGAATGCCGCGATGGTGCTTTTGGTTACAGTCATGATCGGTCGTAACGAAGAAAATTTTCTCTCACTTCTGGCCTGGTCGGTGCCGGCGGGATTTTTAGCCGGGATCCTATCCAGTCTTCTGGCATCAGCGCTCATTCCGATATTGGAATCGGTCTTTAACGCAACAACAGACGTAGCGTTGATGGAACTTGCGAATCTTAACCATCCTCTATTGAAAGAAATGATTGTGAAGGCGCCTGGCACCTACCATCACTCGCTGGTTGTTGGTTCAATGGTCGAATCCGCTGCGGAAGAAATAGGCGCCAATTCTTTGCTCGCAAAAGTGATGAGCTACTATCACGACATCGGAAAGACCGAACACTCGCAATACTTTATTGAAAATCAAAAAGCTGGCCACAACCCTCACGACCACTTGAGCCCGAATATGTCAAAAACGATCCTTATCGCTCACGTCAAAGACGGTGTTGAGCTGGGTCTTGAGCACAAGCTAGGAAAGCCGATTATTGACGGGATCGTTCAGCATCACGGCACGACTCTGATTCAGTTTTTCTACAATCGAGCGGTTGAAAACCAAGACGAAGAAATTGATGAAGTTCAAGAGGAAGACTATCGTTATCCAGGGCCACGGCCCCAGTTCCGAGAGGCAGCGCTCATTATGCTTGCGGATTCAATAGAGGCGGCTTCTCGATCGCTGGATGAGCCGACGCCGATGCGGCTTCAGAACATTGTGAAAAACATAATTCAGCGAAAATTCATGGACGGTCAGCTGGAAGAGTGCAACCTCACACTCAAAGATCTTTCGATTATCGAAGACGCTTTTATTCGTGTACTGCTTGGAATCTATCACCAGCGCATCGATTATCCAAAGCGAGCCGGCGGGGGAGCTAGTGAAGCGCCGACACCGACGTTCACAGGTCGCGGTAATGCGTAACATTGATTTTGTCGTGCGGGCCGGAGAGAAGCCGCCGCGTGCCTTTCTCAAAAAATGGATACCGATTCTTCGCAAAGAACTGCTTCAGGCTGAGCTTGGCGCGCGACGGGCGAAAGCCCTGAGGGATGCCAGTCACATCAGCTTGGTTTTCGTTTCCGCCAAAGAAATAAAACAGCTGAACAAAGTCTACCGGCGTAAAAGTCGCGCTACCGATGTCTTAAGTTTTGCACCGACGGAGCCTGGATCTTTGGGGGAGCTCGTATTTTCGCTCTCTGTTTTAAAAGAACAGGCGGCCGAACACGATCTGACTTTAAACATGGAACTTGGTTACATGGTTTTGCACGGCATTTTGCACCTGCTGGGGCTTGATCACGAGCGCAGTGTTTCGGAAGCGAAACGCATGTTTCGGATCCAGGATAAGGTCTTTGACGCTGTAGGAAGCCGTTGGTAAGACTTTTCCCATGAGCATCGCGACGCAGTCCATTGAATTCAAAAGTCGGCTTCAAGCCATCATTGCAAAGGCCGCCGAGCTTCGGGGGTATCTTTGACGTCCCTAAAAAAGAAAAGCGACTTCAGGAAGTAAGTTTACAATCCGAGAATCCGGCTGTTTGGAACGATCCAGATAAAATGCAAAAGCTGAACAAAGAGCGGTCGGTGCTCGAAAAAGATATCGCTGCTTGGAAATCGCTCTCTTCACGATCTGAAGATGCGATGGTGCTTTTGGAAATGTCGGTTGAGGCTGGGGATGAGGGTTCGTTTCAAGAAGTGGTGACAGAAGCCGCTGCACTTGAGTCTTTGGTTCATCAACTGGAAATCAAAAAAATGCTTTCGGGTGAACTCGATCAAAACTCCACCTACATTTCGATCAACTCAGGGGCTGGAGGAACGGAGGCTCAAGATTGGGCCGAGATGCTTTATCGCATGTACATGCGCTACGGCGAAAAGCAGGGTTATAAGGTACAAGAAATTGAACGATCTGACGGCGAAGCTGCGGGAATTAAGTCTGCGACGCTTCTGATCGAAGGCCCCTACGCGTACGGGTATTTAAAAGCTGAAAACGGCGTCCACCGCCTCGTTCGAGTCAGCCCTTATGACTCGAATGCGCGCCGGCACACCAGTTTTGCTTCGGTGTTTTGCTGGGCAGAGGTCGACGACGACATTAAGGTCGATCTCAATATGGCAGATGTAAAAGTCGACACTTACCGGGCTTCGGGCGCAGGCGGTCAGCACGTCAACAAAACTGATTCTGCGGTCCGAATGACCCATTTGCCTACCGGAATCGTGGTTCAGTGCCAAAACGAACGATCGCAGCATTCCAATCGAGATCGCGCGATTAAAATGCTGAAGGCCGCCATGTATGAGCGTGAAGTTGAAGCACGCAACAAAGCAAAAGATGAAATGAATTCTGTCAAAAAAGCGGTCGAATGGGGCTCGCAGATTCGTTCTTACGTGATGCATCCGTATCAGCTTGTAAAAGACCATCGAACTCAATTTGAAACGAGCCAGGTCCAAACGGTGATGGATGGATCGATCGACGATTTCATTTACGCCTACTTGAAAAACCCTGTAAATGAACGGGCTTCTTCGTCCTCTCTTCCAGGTGACGAGTGAGCGTGCGACTTTGGTTAGCTGCTAGATTTTTGGCCCACCACACCGGTGCTGGTGGAAGCGGCGGTAAAGATCATCCGCCAATTTGGAAGCGAATTGGTCTTCCGGCGATGCTCTCCATCGTTGGTCTTGCGATCGGAGTCGCATCACTCACAGTGGCCATGGCAGTTGTTAGCGGATTCGAATCGACGCTTCGATCCGCATTGATAGATGTGTTTGGGGACCTGCTTGTTGTGCGGCGGGGCGACGAGACCGTGACGTTCGAGCGCACGCGCGAAAAGCTGAAAGAAATTCTTCCGGACCTTACAGGTGTCACGCCATTCATCACGCTCGAAGCAATTGTTGTAGGCCAGGGAAAATTGAACGGCGTGGTCATTCAAGGCGTCGACCCGGAAACAGTCGATTCCGTTCTACAAATTCGCTCGAGAGTTATAAAGGGAAAGTTCGAAATAGGGGTCGAGGGCGATCAGCCCGCAAAAGCCTTGGTTGGCAAAGCACTGGCGAAAAGATTTGGCCTTGATGTTGGGAAAACTTTTCGAGCGGTTTTGCCTAAGCCGTCAGCGAGCGACACGTCGGCCTTCGTTTCAAGCGTTGCGTCGTTTGTTGTAACTGGAATTATTGATTTCGGAAAAGCTGACTACGATGAACGAACAATCGTGACGTCTCTTCATCAGGCGCGAGTGCTGGGATCTATTCAGGCCCCCTTCACAGGGCTGCGAGTCAAGCTGAAGGACTCGGGACGAGCACAAGAGGCGGCAACTGATTTAACCCGTGCCCTTGGGCCTAGCTGGTGGATCATGGATTGGTCGGAGGGAAATCGAAATTTCTTCCGCGCCATTAAGTACGAACGCATTGCGATCTTTTTTGTGATCTTCATCATGGTTATTGCGGCGAGCTTCAACGTTGCGAGTAACATTTTTATCGGCGTTTTGCGTA
This sequence comes from Deltaproteobacteria bacterium, assembly GCA_017302795.1. Lineage (GTDB taxonomy): Bacteria > Bdellovibrionota > Bdellovibrionia > Bdellovibrionales > JAMPXM01. The sequence goes on from JAFLCB010000016.1 coordinate 28,303, forward strand.
GGACTTCTGAAATTTCAATTTTGCGGGCACTTGGTTTCTCGAAGCGCGACGTTGCGACGCTATTTAGAATGCAGGGTTTGCTGTTTGGAATTGTGGGAACGTTCGTCGGTCTGGTCTTTGGCGTTTTGCTTGCGGGACTTTTTTTATGGGCCCAGACCGCACTGAACCTACTCCCGGCGGAAGTGTATAAACTGAATCGCATTGGCGTAGAATTTAACTTCTTCGATATTGCGATCGTTGTAGTTGCAGCCGTTATGATTTGCGTGCTTGCGTCGCTTGGGCCGGCCGCTCGCGCAGCGCAAATGGATCCAGTGGAAGGGCTTCGACATGAATAGTTTTTTGGAAGCGCGCGGAGTTACAAAGTCCTATCCAATGGTCTCTGGCCGACTAGAGATCCTAAAGGGCATCGATCTGACGATCGAAAAGGGTGAGGCGATTAGCATCGTCGGCGCCAGCGGCGCCGGAAAAAGCACGTTGCTACACATTTTAGGGACGCTTGATCGTCCGACTTTGGGCAAAGTTTTTCATCGCGGGCTCGATCTGACGAAGATGAATGACGATGACGTGGCAAAGCACCGCAACCAAACCATGGGCTTTGTTTTTCAGTTCCACCACTTGCTCGCAGAGTTTTCCGCGCTCGAAAATGTGGCAATGCCGCTTCGAATTGCAGGAGAAATGCCACAGCACGCACTTCGTGTAGCGGAAGAACAACTGGTGGCGCTCGGCCTGAAAGACCGACTGCATCATAGGCCAAACGAATTGAGTGGGGGCGAACAGCAGCGAGTCGCAATCGCGAGATCGATTGTTCGGAAGCCCGAGATTCTTTTTGCCGACGAGCCAACTGGCAATTTGGACACGCAGAATGCCGCCAGAATTCAAGATTTGATGTTTGAGTTGCATCAAAGGTTGGGCTTGACCCTCGTTGTCGTGACTCATGATCAAGCCTTTGCTGGCCGATTTCCTCGCGCGCTGCGCATGAGGGACGGGCAATGGGAGTAGAGGAATTTTTGACAACCACTAGAGATTCCACTAGGCTCTGGTCGAACTTACGCAACTAGTTAATTTAGTTAAAGATTTGAGGGTTTTCATCCTGAGCCGCATCTTGAATAACCAACCCAGATCATTCTCCTTTTCATTAATCGCCACGAAGAGCGTCAATGCGAGGGCCGTGTCTTTCGCTAAAACAGTGGCGATCGCTGTTGCGCTGTCGTGCTTGTTTCCGCCGGTGTTTTCGGCCTCGGCGCAAACAGTGACGCCAGCTTTGAAGCCAGCGAAGCGTCAGGTCGCAAAGCCGCCAGCCGCGCAAAGACCGGCCGCGAAAAAAGCGGCGGCTCGAAATGCAAACCGAAAGAGTTCAACTGCAGCATCGCGCTTGTCGAACGTCGCCAAAGTGGTGGCCGCCGGCGAAGGTCCGGTGGTTCAGAAAATTCAAGTGAAGGGGAATAAGAAAATTGAAACCGATGCGGTTGTTGCGAAGCTCGCAACTAAGCAGGGTTCAGGAATTTCCGGAGAAAAGCTTCGCCAAGATCTGGATGTGCTTTTCAAAACGGGATTTTTCTATGACGTAAAGATCGAGCGGGACAATGTCGAGGGGGGCGTTCAGCTGACCTACAACGTTGTCGAAAAGCCGTCAGTTGTTGAAATCACTTTTGCTGGAAATAATGAAATCGATTCGACGGAGCTTCAGACCACGGCCGCGATAAAACCCTATGAAGTTCTCAACATGGGCCGAATTCGCGAAGCCGTCGAGAAAATTCAAAAGCTTTACGAAGACAAAGGATATTTTCTTGCGCGCATCACGCCGAAGGTCGAACCGGCTGGTAAAGACGGTTTGGGCGAAGAGGCCGTAAAACTGACGTTTGAAGTTCAAGAGAACGACAAAGTGAAAGTGAAGCGGATCACGATTCTCGGAAATAAACAGATAGCGGATGGCAAAATCAAAGGACTCTTGCAGACGCAAGAGGGTGGTTTCTTTAGTTTTATTTCCTCTAGTGGTTCCTATAAACAAGATGCATTCGATCGCGACGTGCAGCTGATCAATTACCTCTATTTCAATGAGGGGTATGTTCAGATCAAAGTTGATCGACCACAGGTCTACGTAACGCCAGACAAAAAAGGCATATACATCACGATCCGAGTGGAAGAGGGCGAGCGCTACAAAGTCGGCTCGATCGACTTCGCTGGCGACTTGCTGTTTCCGCGATCAGAGCTTGAAGAAGCGACAGAAATTGATGGCACCGGCTGGTATCAGCACGAGACGCTGTTGAAAGACATTCGCACCGTTCAAGCAAAGTATGGGGATCTCGGGTACGCCTACGCGAACATTATTCCGCGAACGCGACCGCGCGACAAAGACCGAGAACTCGACATCACTTTTGAGATCGACAAGGGAAACAAAGTCTATTTCGGTCGAATCAACGTTGTCGGAAACTCGAAGACTCGCGACAAAGTTGTTCGACGTGAACTTCTTGTGCAAGAGGGCGAACTTTATAATGAGACTCGCAAACGCGAATCGCTTGATAACGTGAAACGTCTTGGTTTCTTCGACGAAGTGAACTTCAACTCGTCGACGCCGTCCGAGAACCAAGACCTAATGAATATCGACATTGTCGTCAAAGAACGAAACACGGGTTCGATTCAAGTCGGCGCTGGGTATTCGACTTACTCGAGCTTTATTTTCAACGGCCAGGTGAACCAGATCAATTTGATGGGACGCGGTCAGCGTTTAGGCGTATCGGTCGATATGTCCAGCAACCAATCGCTTTTCAATTTCAACTTCACCGAGCCCTACTTCTACGACACCGAGTGGTCGGTAGGTGTCGATGCTTACCAATCAAAGCGAACGACGACAGAATATGAAGAAACCAAGAAGGGCGGCGCACTTCGAGTCGGCTATCCGATCACTCGATTCTTGCGCACTTTCCTTCGCTATAAACTGGAATCAGCGGAAATCAATTTGGATAGCGATTTCGGCGATCCGATTTTGTTCCCAGTTCCGGTTCCAGGCGGCGACCCGAACCCGCAGGGTAACCCAAACGGTGTGACCTCATCGGCGACGCTAACTTTGGAATATGATAAGCGAAATGATCGCTATACCCCAACTAAAGGTGTCTACACATCCGTTTCGCTTGAGTACGCTGGTCTTGGTGGTGATCATCAATTCACCAAAGGTTTAGCGACGGGCCGTTTTTATGAAAAAATCTTCTGGGATGTTATTTTTAGGAACAATCTGACTTACGGGTTTATTCGTTCGAACGTTGATGGCCGGGAACCTCCATTTAACGAGTTATTCCTTCTCGGCGGCGCGAATTCCTTGCGTGGCTACAACTGGTTCTCGATTGCGAAACGCAAACGGTCGACCAAGGTTTATAACGATTTGATCGCTCGCGGATTCCCAGCTGAAACTGCTGAGATCCGAGCTTGGCGTCCCTTTGGCGGCAAAGAGCAGTTGTTCTATCAGGCCGAGTTCGAATTCCCGCTGATCACTGAAGCCGGCATCAAAGGTGTTGTGTTCTATGACATTGGTAACGCGGACGACGTCTTGGCTTTGTCAGAGTTCCGAAGTGACGTTGGATTTGGGTTCCGTTGGTTTTCGCCAATCGGCCCCTTGCGATTCGAATGGGGTTTCCCTCTTGAGCGCAGACCTGAGCTAGAGGAGCCGGCGGTGGTGTTCCAGTTCGCGATCGGATCGCCATTTTAATTTTTGCAGCTAAATTTGTTATTTAGACTTTAAAACGGAAAATTTGCTTTCAGAAAAGGAGAGCTGAATGAAAAACGAAAATCTAGGAACTGGTGCGATGGGAACGATGAACTTTGCAAAAAAGGCGCTTTTCTCTGCGGCTGCGACTTCTTGTGCGTTGGCGCTTGCATTGACGATCAGTTCACAAATAATCGTGTCGGAAGCAATGGCAGCCGACGCACCGAAGGCAGACGCGATGGCTCCTGCGAAGATCGCGATTGTCGATATCGAAAAGGCGATCAAACAAACTTCTGCCGGACAAAAAATGTCTAAGGAACTTCAAACGGAGTTCGAAAAGAAGAAAACTGAATTCACAAAACGCGATGGCGATCTTCGCAAGATGTTCGAAGATCTTGAAAAAAAGAAATCACTTTTGACGGATGAAGCTCGTCAGAAAAAGGCGATGGAGCTTCAGCAAGAGCAGATGAAGTTTCAAAAGGAAGTTGCTGACAGCCAAACCGGAATTCAGAAAAAAGAACGCGAAATGCTAGAGCCGATCGCTAAAAAGATGGAAGAAATCATCGACCGAGTTGCGAAAGATGGCGGATACACAGCAATTCTTGATCGACGTGCGATTCTTTGGGGCTCGAAAGCGGCTGACCTAACAGAGGCGGTCGTAAAAGAGTTCGAAAAAGCGAAGAAGTAAGAGGAAGGTCATGGCGTCGAAACCGGTCTACAACATCTCGGATATTTTGCGGATTCTTCCGCATCGCTTTCCGTTTCTTTTGGTCGACCGGGTCGATGTCCTCGATCGCGATTTGGCATCTTTTAAGAATGGAAAGAATCGCGTGGGATGGAAAATCCAGGCGCTGAAGAACGTGACATTCAACGAGCCATTTTTTCCGGGCCACTTTCCGCATCGTCCGGTTATGCCGGGCGTTTTGCAAATTGAGGCCATGGCACAGGCGGCTTGTTTGTGCGTGGTCGATCCAGATGGACCTGAAATGGATGTCGCCATTGCTGGAATCAACGACGCCCGCTTCAGGCGGCCAGTGGTTCCGGGTGATAGTCTAGTTCTGCACGCAGAAATTTTGAAAGATCGCGGTCAGATCATGGTCATAAAATGTTCGATGACGATCGATGGCGAGATAGCCAGCGAAGCAGAAATGATCGCCAAGATATTTCCTAAAGAAGTACTGTCTAAAGTTGCTCAAAAATTTTGAGAGGAATCGACATGAGCCGAATTCACTCCTCCAGTGTTATTTCGAGTGAAGCCAAAATTGCGGACGACGTTGTGATTGGTCCGTTTTGTATCATTCGTGGCCAGGTCACTTTAGGTAGGGGCTCGGTCCTTGAATCCCATGTCAGTCTTGGCAGCGAGTATGGAATAGTGCACATTGGCGAACGCAATATTTTTAGTGCCGGCGCAGTTGTCGGTGGTGCGCCACAAGATTTGTCCTACAAAAATGAACCGACCAAACTCGTGATCGGAAGCGACAATGTGTTTCGCGAGATGGTCACAGTGAATTGTGGATCTCCGAAGGCGGGTTGGGGAACTACCCGCATCGGCAATCACTGCTTAATAATGGCATATTCTCATGTGGCTCATGACTGCACGATTGGCGATCACGTTGTGATTGCCAACACGACTCAGCTTGCGGGTCATGTTGTGTTTGAAGACCACGTCAAAGTGGGCGGAATTTGCGCCTTTAATCAATTTGTAAAAGTTGGGACTCACGCCTACATCGCAGGGGACTCGGCAGTGAACAAGGACATTCTTCCGTTTACAATCGCCCAAGGTAAGTACGCGGTTATGCGCGCATCAAACCGAATCGGAATGGAACGCGGTGGTTACTCCAAAGAAGATGTCGAATCGATCAATCGTGCCGTTCGTATTTTCACCAAAGGTGGAGGAACGGTTGACGAATCCATCGCTCGAATTCGTGAAGAATGTGAAATCAGTCCAGTCCTCGAGCAATTTCTTTCCTTTGCACTTAACTCGAGCCGAGGACTTGCGCTGTGACGGAGAGAGCTGATCCAGACAGTCTTCGTTGCGCCGTCGTTGGTGTAGGATATTTAGGTCGCTTTCATGCTCAAAAGTACGCAGCACTTGCGGCTGATCCAAAACTTGCTGGTGCCATTGAACTGGTTGGGGTTGCGGATGCTAGTTTCGAGAGGGCGAAAGTTGTCGCGACAGAACTTTCGACTCACGCATTTGCGTCAATCGATGAACTATTATCGAAAGCAGATGCTGGAAAGCTTGATGCGGTTACGATCGCCGCAAGCACGAGAGCGCATTACGAACTAACTAAGCGTTTTTTGAATGCAGGCGTACATGTGAATGTTGAAAAGCCAATGACCTCCACCTTGGAAGAGGGCGAGGAAGTTGTGCGATTGGCACATGACCGTGGTTTGGTATTGCAAGTTGGTCACGTCGAGCGATTTAATCCAGCGTTGATTGCGGCCCGAGAAAAACTCAAACGCCCGCTTTTTATTGAGTGTCATCGACTGGCGCCATTTAAACCGCGGGGTGTGGATGTTGATGTTGTCTTAGACCTCATGATTCACGATTTAGATGTGATTCTTTCTTTGGTAAAATCGCCCGTAAAATCCGTCGTTGCTGTAGGGACACCAGTTCTTACCCCGTTGGTAGATATCGCAAATGCTCGAGTTGAATTTGAAAGCGGAACTGTTGCCAACGTCACGGCCAGTCGCGTTTCCCAATCGGCAACACGAAAATTTCGCGTGTTCCAAGAGCGACAGTATCTTTCGATCGATTTTGGTTCGGGAGACGTGAATTTGACCACGAAAACATTGGGCGATTGGCCGGAGGACTTGTCGAAGGTCACAGATCCCAAGCAGCTTCCGCTTGAGTTTGAACACTGGAGTCTTGAGAAAGGCGATGCGCTGCTGGAAGAAACCAAGTCCTTCTTGAAAGCTTGCCGACGGGAAATCGATGTTGCGGTATCTGGTTCCGACGGACTTGAAGCCATGCGACTGGCAACGAGAATTCAAGCTTCTATTGCTGCATCACTTAAAGGACGACAGGCCGAGGCCGGACAGTGACGACTCCGGGATCAGGCGGCCGCGTATTGATAGTCGCCGGCGAGGCCTCTTCGAGTCTCTATGCTCAAAGAATTCTTGAACAATGGAAAGTGAGCGGGAAATCCGTCGATGCATTTGGGATCGGCAGCCTATCGATGGAAACGTTAGGTTTCAACCGCCTTGGAAAATCAGAAGAAATGGCTGTCGTTGGTCTGTCTGAAGTGATCAAACATTTTCCGTTGATTCGTCGAGTGTACAATTCTCTTTTGTCGGAATGCGATCGCTTGAAGCCCGACTTTGCTCTTCTTTTGGATTATCCAGATTTCAACCTCCGCTTGGCTAAAGATCTGAAAGCTCGCGGCATCAAAGTTGTTTATTATATTTCACCTCAAGTTTGGGCATGGCGAAGGGGTCGCGTGAACTTGATTCGAAAAGTTGTCGATGAAATGTTGGTTCTTTTCCCGTTCGAAGAACCTTTCTATCGAGAGCATGGAGTAAAAGCGACGTTTGTCGGTCACCCGTTGTTGGATGAACTTGAAATTCGAAAGAACCAGAAGAAGTCCGATCAACGAGTCCGCCGGGAGCGCTATGGAATTCAGCCCTTTGAATTCGTTCTAGGGCTGATGCCAGGGAGCCGAGAGAGCGAATTGCGCCATCACCTAAGAGATCAACTTGCAGCGGCCGAGCTATTGGCGAAACGCTATCCCCAAATTCGACCAGTTCTTTTTTGTGCTCCGACAATTGAGCGCGAACGTTTACAAGAAGCAGTGTCCGAACTCTCTGTAACCGTACAAATTGTAAAAGATGAACCTCTCGACATGATTGAAATGGCAGATGTGGTGCTGGTTGCGTCGGGCACAGCGACATTGATGGTGGGTCTGTTGGAAAAACCAATGGTGATCATGTATCGAATGTCACCGATCACTGCATGGTTTGCCAAACGGCTGGTCACACAGACAAAGTATTTTGGAATGGTGAATTTGATTCTGGAGAAAGAGTCTGCGCGCGAGCTCTTTCAAGAGGCGGCGTCGCCTGAAGGAATGGCGACAGAACTTGAAAAGTTGTTGGACGAAAAGGTGCGCTCCGAGAAAACAAATGAATTGGCTGATCTCAAAAATCGGTTGGGCGCACTAGGGGCGACAAATCGCGTGGTCGAACGCCTGGAAACGTACTTCTCGGCATGAAATCACCGGTTGTTTTTCTAGTTCCCATTTTGATTCCGTTTGCGTGGGCTTACGGTTGGCTCATGAGGCTTAGGGTTTGGTGTTACGACATGGGCGTACTGCCGTCCTACAGCTGCGGCGCGTTTGTGGTCTCCATCGGCAATCTTCAGGTTGGTGGAACCGGCAAAACTCCCATCTCCGCTTTTTTTGCGAATCGTTGGAAAGATAAAGTGCGACTTGGCATTGTCAGTCGTGGGTACGGACGCAGTTCCTCGGGTGTCTTGCGAGTTGACCCAAATGTAGAAAATGCGGCCGCAAAATTTGGTGATGAGCCGACATTGCTTGCCGCGATCACAAAGCAACCAGTTCAAGTGGGACTGAGCCGCGTGCAGGCCGCCCGCGACTTGGTAATGTCAGAGGGCATTAGACTTGTTCTGATGGATGATGGTCTTCAGCACTTGAAGCTTCGGCGAAGTTTCGACTTCTTGCTTTTTGATGTCACTGCGCCGAAATGGCATTGGCGCTTGATCCCTTGGGGAAGAATGAGGGAACCATGGTCCGCTCTTTTCAGGGCTGATGCGGTTATTTTGACAAAAACCGAATCAGTATCCGCCGAGCACCTCATGGAAACCCAAAAGCTCATTCGTGGCAAACTGGATTCGCTTGGAAGACGACAGGTACCGATTATCCGAATGAAGCAACAAATTGCCTTTGATTTTTCACAAGATGCTTCCAGTGACAAGGCGGCGTTTTTGGTAGCAGGAATCGCTCGACCAGAGATTTTTTTTGGAATGGTCAGAAGGCTTTCTAGCGATGTGCGAGTCGTTGGAGAAAAGGATTTCGTCGACCACCACAACTATAGCAAGGAAGATGTTGGCGAAATTGTAGCATTGGCAAGGGCAGCAAAAGCGACCTCAGTCGCAACGACGGAAAAAGATGCTGTAAAACTTCTGCCGTTATGGCGCAATTATCAGCAGACGCTGCCGTTGGTGGTCTCAGAGCTAAGCGTTCATCCGGTCGACGCAACAGATGAAAAGGAATTGGAGCGCATAGATGCGGGTATTTTCGATCAGCTTCGTGGCCTTTCTGGTCGCGCCGCTCGGTAATTTGTTAGGATTTCTTTGGTTCGATTTCTTTCGAATTCGAAGAAAAGTGGCGATCGAAAATGTCGCTACGGCATTCCCTGAACTTTCCATCGGCGAACAGACACGTATAGCTCGAGCATCCGTTTACCACCTGGGGAAGACGCTCATCGAATTTTTCTTTTTTCCACTTTTTGGAAAAGAAGATTTCGACCGTTTTTTTGAAATTCAAGGCGCAGAGATTGTGGAAACGGCGCTTGCAGAAAAACGTGGCGTATTTTTTTTAAGCCTTCACGTAGGCAATGGTGATTTCAGCACGGCAGCGGTTTCGAGAAGGGGATGGCCAGTTTCTTTGATTTCGAAGAACTTTAAAACAAAGTGGTTGAACGATGTATGGTTTCGCATGCGAACCCGCCATGGGACCGAGTTTATTTCACCCGAGAAAAGCTCGTTTGAAATTTTACGAGCGATCAAACGGCAGCGAATTGTGATATTTGTTTTGGATCAATATATGGGCCCTCCGGTTGGGTGCAGAACACGGTTCTTCGGCAAAGAAACTGGAACTGCAATGGGGCTTGCGGTGATGGTCGAGCGAACCGGATGCCCAGTCATTCCCGTCACGACGTATCGCAAGCCGAATGGTCACCATGTCATAAGCTTCGAGTCTCCAATTCCGTGGACTTCCCTCGACGTTGGACCAAGTCAGAACGAACCTGCAACAGAAAATTCCGGTAAAAACCAGGCCCGGGATGCAAACATTCGTGCCATGACCCAGGTATATACGGATAAAATCGAAGACATCGTCCGCAAGCATCCAGAACAATGGATGTGGATTCATCGACGATGGAAGAATTTCGGGTAATGAGTAAAAGCCGCTGGTTTACAAATTCAACCGTTGTAGGCGTTGCGACAGCACTCGTCCTGACGCTGACCATCGGCTGCGCCAGTCGCTTTCTCCAATTTGAAAACTCCGAAAAGGTTCTTGAAAACAAAGAATTCGACAATGCAATTCAGGTAAAAGAACTCCCAACGCCTCCACCTACACCGACGCCTTCTCCTGACACAGATGCGACTGGGACTTCTGAGGCTACGCCGGCCGTGCCTACACCTACGCCGAAACCCACACCTACGCCGAAACCCACACCTACGCCGAAACCTGAAAAGCCAAAGAAGAAAAAAAAGGGTGCCAAGGGTGCGGTGGTCGAAGATGTTGTAGCGCTTCGGGAGCCGCGCCTTGAGGACGATGAAGGCTTTATTGGACGACGGCCTGTTATTGATCCGTTCCAAGTGGGTGAAGAAGTCGTACTGGATATCTCCTACTTTGGCGTCGACGCAGGTGAACTGACAATGCAGGTTAAACCATTTGTCGAGGTGAACGGTCGCAAGGCCTATCGATTTCATTCCATCGCAAAGACGGTTTCGGTTTTCGAGATGTTCTACAAAGTTGATGACTATGCAGAAACATTGGTCGACTTCGAAACGCTTCGTCCGATCAGCTATGCACTTCACGTGAAAGAATCAAAACTTCTTCGCGACGCGCGGGCCGTGCACAATTGGGACGAAGGACGAATGTATTTTTGGGATAAGAAAATTACGAAAGAGCGCGGTGCAGAAGAGAAGAAAGAAGCTTGGGAAATGCCGGGCTTTTCCCAGAACATTTTTTCTTCGCTCTGGTACCTCCGGGTTTTCAAGCTAGTTCCTGGAAAAAAAGTGAAGTTTCGAATGTCGCACGAAAATGAAAATCTGGTTATCACTTGTGAGGTCTTGAGGCGAGAAAAGCTAAGCACCTCTGATGGCGATCTAAAAACGGTTGTTGTTCGGCCATCCGTCGAAAAAGATGGTGTTGCAAAGAACATTGGCGAAAGCCTGTTTTGGTTGACTGATGACGATCAAAAGCTAATGGTCCGGATGGAAAGTAAAATTAAGCTTGGTACAATTGTCGGCTCGCTAAACCGCCTCAAGCGCAACTGAGTGTTCGGAGTGAAAAGTGAAGGTTCGATTTCTTGGTGCGGTCGGCTGTGTGACAGGCTCTCGCCATCTGTTAGAAACCAAATCCGGAAAACGAATTCTTATCGATTGTGGAATGTTTCAGGGCAGTAAAGAATTGCGATTAAGAAACTGGGCTGACTTTCCCGTACCACCTTCATCTATTGACGCTGTGATTTTGACACATGCACATATCGATCACTCTGGCTATTTGCCGCGTCTCATGGCGAATGGCTTTAGTGGCCCCGTGTATGCGACTCCCGCAACGCTCGACCTTTGTTCGATCATGCTTCTTGATAGCGCTCACCTCCATGAGGAGGACGCACGCTATGCCAATCGAAAGGGGTTTTCTAAACACAACCCCGCGCTGCCGCTTTACACTGTGGCCGCTGCCGAAAAGACGATGGGGCTTTTTAAGAAAATCGAATTTGATTCGCCATTTTCTGCAATTGATGGAGTAAAGTCGACGTTCTATCGTGTTGGTCACATTCTCGGTGCTGCCTGTGTGAAAGTTGAGATCGATGGCGAGTCGATTCTATTTTCCGGTGACGTCGGTCGACCAACGGATCCTATCTTAAGGCCTCCGGTGAAGAGGCCGAACGCTGACTATGTCGTTATCGAATCTACTTATGGAAATCGCGAGCATGTCGATACCGATCTTGTTGGGCAGCTAAAAATTCACGTCAATCGCACAATCGAGCGTGGGGGAATTGTATTGGTCCCGGCGTTCTCAGTCGGTCGCACTCAGCTTTTACTTGAAGCGATCTTGCGGTTGCAAAGAAGTGGGGAGATAAAAAGGGTGCCAGTCTATCTGAACAGTCCCATGTCAATCCGCGTGAATTCGGTGTTCTGCAAACACGCCGCAGAAACTAAGCTGAACAGCCAAGAGGTACAGGACATCTGTGAGACGGCAATTCCTGTCGTTGATGTCGAAGCATCACGGGATTTAAATGGCCGCCGAGAACCGGCCATTATTGTCGCAGCGAACGGAATGGCAACAGGTGGTCGGGTACTTCACCATTTAAAGAATTTGGTTGGCAGCAGTAAGCACACGATCTTGTTTACAGGATACCAAGCGGAGGGAACTCGAGGCGCGAAAATGTTAGCCGGCGAGCCGACCATTCGCATTCACGGTGAAGATTTGCCGGTGAAGGCAGAGGTCGCCGTTTTGGACAATGTGTCGGCTCACGCCGACGGTTCGGAACTTATGGATTGGTTAAAGAGTGGGTCCGAGCGTCCAAAGTCAGTTTTTATTACCCATGGCGAACCTGACGCAAGTGCTGGTCTGCGGCTTAAAATCGAACAAGAACTAGGCTGGAAAGTAGAAGATTCTCCGCAGTAGTACTGGTGGCCATATCTGTCCAAGAGACAAACCCATCGAGGCTTCTTCGGATTCAGGACTTTTCGCTGGGGAAAGAGCTCCAGAATCAGATCTGACTTAGACTCCGGTCGCGTATTGATTTTGGAAGTCCACGGTTAAGATAGAGGAATGAAGACTCTAGGTGTTCCATCTTGTCGGCATTTCAATGGATACAAGCCTTGTAGCAAAGTGGACTCGCTCGCTACTGATTGTGGCTCGGCCTGCAACGCCTACGAAGTACATTCGGCGGTGCATGGTACTCGCGTACTGATCATTCACCTTGGAGCGTTAGGCGCAGTGGCCCGGTCAACTTCCTTGCTCCCCGCCATAAAGAGAAAATATACAGAAAGCCACATCACCTGGGTGACAGATAAACCGGGTGACTTGATTTTAAAAGCGAACCCGTTTGTTGACCGCGTTTTGAGCTCTTTGCCACTAGATCTGTTGAAACTAAAATCTCTTCATTTTGATGTTGCGTTTGTTATCGACAAATCACTTGAAGCGACTGGAGTTCTTCAGTCATGCGGGAGTGCAGGAAATCCGAAGATGAAAACTTTCGGCTTTCAAGCTTCGCCAATAACAGGCGCGATCGAACCTGCGACCGAGGCGGCGAGAGAGCTATGGGAAATTGGAATCTCTAATCGTTTAAAATTTGACGTAAACCGAAAAACTGAAAACGAGCTCATTCACCACGCTTTGGAGCTAGGCCCGTATCAGCGAGATGAATACATCTTGTGTTTAACAGACGAAGAGCGGCGACTTGCAAAGAGTCGCCACCAGCTTTGGAGTCACGCTGGACGCCGTCAAATAATTGGTTTCAATACTGGCTGTGCGACGACAATTGCAGCGAAGAAGTTATCTGTAGATGGACACGTGAGTCTGATAAAGGAAATCTCGCTCGAGGCTTCCCGCAGGTCGGCCGGCCCCGCACTCTCTTTCGTGCTTCTTGGGGGCCGCGAAGACACAGAGCGAAATCAAGCCATTGCCCACAAAGTCCATGGGCTAGGCATTCAAGTGTTTCAGTCGTCGACAGCAGATGGAATTAGGGACGGAATGGCAAGCATTGAGGCGGTGGATCTCGTCGTCTCTGGTGATAGTTTTGGTTTACACCTAGCGATTGGACTCAGAAAAAAAACGGTGGCCTGGTTTGGGCCGACCTGCGCACACGAAATTGATTTGTATGACCGCGGCGAAGTCATTCAAACGCTGGCCGGCTGTTCTCCCTGTTGGAAACGCAGCTGCTCGATGACGCCGATGTGTTATGATCTTGTCGATTTCCGCCAAATGGCGAGCGTTGCCATCAAGCGTCTGTTGGGCAACGTCAATGCTCCGCAGTTGGAAACCACGCCAACGCGGGCCCTTGAGGTATTGCCGGGACTGTGATGAATTGCTTAAATGTCTGATACAAGCTTTTCTGGGCGCCGAAAAATCGCAATTCTGCAAACTGCTTTTTTGGGCGATACGCTTTTGACAGTTCCCCTAGCAAAAAATCTAATTGCCTCCGAGGTCTTGAGCGAAGATTTGGCCATCATTTGTCGAAAGGGGTACGGCGAACTGTTGCGAGAGACAGGACTCTTCGGAAAAGTCCTTGAGATTGAAAAAGGTAAAAGTGAAACCTATGCTCTCGCTAAGTCAGACTTGAATCAATGGTGGAAGTCGGCTTCAAGTCGACTTCTTCTAAGTCCACACGAGTCTCCCAGATCTCGTCTCTGGGCGGCAGGACTTCGGCTGCAGTCAAGGCTTTTGGGTAAAGACCCAGTCATAACAGTGGGCTATCGCTCGCGCCCATTTGGAGTCCTGTCGTTTCTTTACACGAGAAAATTAGATCGTCAGATGAGGTTGCCCGAAGCCCTTCGCCAACTTTTACTTTTACAAGCGGACGATTTTCTCAACTCAGATTTGTGGCGTGAACGTCTTTCTGGGTTTCTGCTAGATAGTCACCTCCCAGGTGGGCTCAAAGATGACGGAACACTTGCGTCGGTTCCTGAGTGGGCGTCGATGGAGGTTTCTCGCTTTTCGGGCGTTGCCAAGAATCCGCGACAGGTTGCGTTTGCACCTGGTTCGGTATGGGCAACTAAGCAATGGACACAAGATGGATACACAGCGGTGGGCATTGAGGCAATTAGGCGCGGATTCAAAGTCGTGATTGTTGGCACCAAGGAAGAACGTGAGCTTTGCGACAAAATAGCATTTCGAATCAACGAGGTATCGGTCGGTTCGGGGGCCGAATCTTTTGCAGGAAGGCTGTCGCTGATCGAAACGGCTGATGTAATTGCGAAATCCGAAATCGCGTATGTGAATGATTCTGGAGCTATGCATTTAGCTAGCTTGGCCGGAACAAAATCAGTGTGTTTCTTTGGACCGACAGTTTTGGATTTTGGCTATCGGCCTTGGAACAACAATGCGGTCGTGCTGCAAGCAGAAGAAAAGCTTAACTGTCGACCGTGCGGTCTGCATGGTGCCCAGAAGTGTCCGATCGGGACCCATACCTGCATGAAGTCGATCGAGCCGAATCGAGCAATTCAGCATTTGGACTAAATAGATTTAGTTGGAATTTTCCACATCTTTAACTTGGATACCCAAGGGAGTGGCTGAAATTCGCCCTTGGCTTCAAATCCGTTTTCTTCAAAATTCTCAAATAGAAAGCCGCCGTGTTCATCGGTTACTAGGCATATTGACGGTTTAGATAGCGAAAGCACCTTTGAAGTCTCATTGAGAATTTTCTGAATCAAATCAACTTTTAATTGCGAACTTATTCCGAGGAGGACCTTTTTGGCTTCAAGTGGAAACCATCGCAAACCATATTTGGTTCCCGAACTGACGATTGCTTCTATTTCGATGTTCGGCGCCGCTTCGAGCTCCCGAACAAAGGCAATCCCAAGAAAGCGCGCAGTGGTGTCGGGATTTTCAACAAATATCACGAAACTGGTTTGGTTGTAGAGCGGGTCGCGTTGCCCGACGGCTCGAAGAACCTGTGCTGGTTCCTCGATCTCAAGACCGTAGAATGGATTGCTGTTGAGCTCTACTATTTCCGAGTCCGACAGTTTTGAGAATTGCTTGTATGAGATCACGACTTCATCCGTGGCTTCGGTTCAATCCTTAAAATCGTCGACATTAATTTCGTAACGTTTAATTTTTCGCAACAAAGTGTTTTTTGGAATATTGGCTTCCGCCACTGTTTTGTTGATACGACCTTTGTTGGCCCTCAGAGCCGAAACGATGAACTCTTTTTCCGCCTGTTCTTTGAAGGCATCGTAATCCAGCACGCCTTGCGCCGATATCTGGGCCGACTGAACGGGAGCCATGTTTTCTTTTGCTTTATTGATAACGGTTTCTGGAAGCGAAGAGACTGTGATGCGGTCCGAATTTTCAACAATGAACGCACGTTCGATGACGTTTTCTAGCTCGCGAATATTGCCGGGCCAGCGATACTGTTTTAACACATGCATGGCATCGTCGTTGATCGCGGTGATCTGCCGGTTGTGAGCGCGAGTAAAGCGTTTCATAAAGTATTGCGAGAGTTCGCCGATGTCATCGGTTCGCTCGCGAAGTGGCGGTAGGAAAATCGGCATGACATTGAGGCGATAGAAAAGATCTTCGCGGAAAGTTCCTTCTTCGATCATTTTTTCTAAATTGCGGTTGGTTGCAGCGATGATCCGAGCATCCGTTTTCACTTCCCGGTTCGAACCGACTGGCATGAATTTTCGCTCTTGAAGAACACGCAAGAGACGAACTTGCATTTCCGGCTTCAACTCTGCAACTTCGTCGAGAAAAATGGTACCATTGTTGGCAAGTTGAAACTTTCCGATTTTTCGTTCATGCGCGCCGGTGAACGAGCCCTTTTCGTGGCCGAAAAGTTCGCTCTCCATTAAATTTTCGGGGATAGCGCCGCAATTGATGGCGATCATCGAACCCGATTTTCGGGGCGAGTTGAAATGGATCGCACGAGCGACTAATTCTTTTCCAGTTCCATTTTCACCGCGAATCAAAACGGTCGTATCGACCTTGCAAAGACGGTGAATGAGATCAAAAACGTCGCGCATTTTTTTGCTGGTGCCGACAAATTCGCTGTCGATGTCATCGTCAAAAATAGGATTAGAAAGAGCCAGACGAGAGACCATCTCGCGCGCTTCGTTCGCACGGGTCACGATTTCAATCAGTCGCTGCGGCTGGACTGGTTTCTCTAAATAATCGTAGGCGCCTTCTTTGATCGCTGCGACCGCGTCTTGAAGGTTAGAGTGCGCCGTCATTAGGACAACAAACGTTCGCGGATCATGAGCCCTAATTAATTTTAATGCGTCGATGCCGGTAAGATTCGGCATTCGAACGTCCATGAGAACGAGATCCCAGTCAGCACTTTTAAACTTTTCGACTGCCTCTCGCCCATCGGCAGCCTCTTCGATATCAAACTCGAAGTCGGGCATCGAATTGCGTAGAATAGAAATAACTGATTTGCGCAGTTCCGCTTCATCGTCGACGATTAGTGCTTGAATTCGTTTTTTCATATTTCCCCCATGAAACAGGCCTCTAGATCAGGTCGGAATGCGAAAGCCTATTTTAGTCCCACTTCCAGACGGTGATTCTAGGAATACCGTCCCCCCGTGAAGTTCGACGAAGTATTTCACGAGATAGAGCCCAAGGCCAGAGCCAGTCGCTGTGTTATTAGCCTTTAAGCCCCGTGTAAATTTATTCCACACCAGTGGCTGATCCTCGATTGGAATTCCTGGCCCAGAATCCTGGACAGTCACGACAACTTGGGAGTTTTCCTCGGTCGAAATGACCCGAACCGCTCCGCCATTTGGAGGCGTGTACTTGATCGCGTTTTCTACTAGGTTATGGATCATTTCTTCGAGAAGCGTCGAGTCGGCTTCAATCGAAAACAGAGGCTCAAGCTCGGCTGTAATCTGAAGCTGTTTTTCTGAAGCCAGAGGCCTGAGGCGACCCAGGACGCGCTCAATGGCTTCGTTGACGTCGACTGGTTCCCGAGTGATGGCGAATTCGCGGGCTTCAATTTTGGTCACCTGAAGAATGCTGCGAATGTAGCGATGTAAATCGTCCGATGAGCGGCGAAGGTTTTTGAGATCGTCCGCCACTTCGCCTTCAATGCCTCTGGAAAGAAGACGGTCGCAAATCGCCTGAATTTTAGAAATGGGCGTTTTGAGATCGTGGCTCATCATGCTGACAAAGTTTGTTTTCAGCTGCTCAAGTTCTTCTGCAGCCTTTCGGTCTTGTTCTAGGCGCCAATTACGAGCTTCGTTAGCCGAAACCTGATGGCTTAAGAAAACAATGTAGGTCACGGCGATTTGCACCACGGGACCAATCGCCGGAATCCAGACTGCGAAGGAATCGAAGATCCAGGCAGAAAGCGACAACCAGCAAAGCGCACCGAAGACGATCCCGAAAATTACGACGGGCTGGGGGTAGCTGAGAAGAAAAGCTACAGCCGCGAAGACCAGGATCCCGGAGACCAAAAAGGAAATCCAAAGTGAAATTCTTTTTGGAACTTTGTTCCGTAAAATATTGTCTGTGATGTTTGCGACCGCTTCTGCCCGGCTCATCCGACCCAGCGGAGTCGTGTACGCTTCGGTTGAGTCCGAACGATTGCCGATGATCACTAGTTTCCCGTTGAAGGCCTCAGGGGGAACTCGTCCTTCAAGTAAATCGCGAACTGAAACTGTCGGAAATGATCCAGCGGCACCGAGAAAATTAATTTCAACGGGAGCTTCAAAATCCTCAGGCTGTGAGCCGTCAATGCCGCTCTCTAGTGTGCGAGTTTCTGCCCCACTTTGAAGTTTTGCGCCTTCAGCGGATTTAGCGATGTCAGCTAGGCGCGATCCCATGTGCGGAATTTGAATTAGCGACCGCGAATAGCGGCGAAGGGTGCCATCGTCGTCCACACGAAGGCTTCGTATGGCGATATTGCGATTGTACGTCGTTGCAAAAACGGGAATAAGAGCCCGACCGGCACTATCCAGATCTGCTCCCCACACCACGCGCGGATCTTCAAAAAGCGCTCGGGTTGCGGGTCCCAGCTTTCCGGTTCGGACACCTTCGCCAAAATGAAAAGTGACGCCGACAGCGGAAGGAAGATCCGCTAATACACGGGACAGCACGCGTTCCCACAAAACTGTGTTCCAAAAAATCTGATCACCAGCGAGCGAAACTTCTTTTAAGGGGCGCAGAGTATTTCGAATTTGTGGATCGAGCTCCAGCCAATCGCGCTCATTGACGTCGACGATCACGATTCGAGAATCCAAAGCACCCGGTCGAGGTCCCCGTAGTTTGTAACGCAAATCGTGATTTGCAGACTGATCGATGGTGATCAAAATAGCGCCGACGGCCCAACAAAGGAGGGCGCGTACCGCCACGGTCCGCCGCCGCCAAAGGCGCAGAAACAAGCCGTGGGTTTGTCTGGACAATTTTCGAACTGGGCCCATTAACGCTATGTAGCAAGACTCGGGGTCGTTTGTCTATTGATGGTAGGGTCAGTCATGGAGAAATCGATGCGAGTTTACAATGGAGTGGCAGAATACGCGGTTGCCCCGGGTACTGCGTATGGCTCTGCAAGCTGTCTGACGATTGGAAATTTTGACGGCGTCCACCGTGGACACCAGGCTCTTATTCGACAGACCATTTTAAAAGCCCGAACACTCGGCATTCCGGCGGTCGTCTTTACCTTCGAGCCACACCCGCTGGCAGTCTTGCGGCCTGAGTTGAAACTTAAGCGCCTTTTCGACGGCGAGGATCGTCGTGAGCGCCTCGCGGCTTTGGGTGTTGATGTTTTGGTTATAGAACCGTTTTCTCGAGCCTTTTCGCAGCTGACGCCGGAGCAATTTCTGTTGGATTGTATTCTTAAGCCATTTCAGCCTCGGGCAGTGATCGTTGGCTATGACTTCAGTTTTGGAGCTAATCGGTCTGGCTCGATTGATTTTCTGCGGACGCACTTGAAAATGATTTCTGAAGTGGAAGTCGTCCCCCCATTTTCAGTTGAAATTGACGGTCATTCGACCATTGTCTCTTCGACCCGTATTCGTCAGGCGCTTGCCACCGGTAAGGCGGAAGACGCCGGTTTGCTTTTAGGGCGGCCATACACACTTCGTGGCCGAATTAAAAAGGGTAAAGGTAGAGGCAAGACGATCGGAATCCCGACCGCAAATCTAGATGTAACAGTCGAATCAAGCATATTGCCTGGAGTTTACGCGGCCTGGGCCGGCGTTCGCGGTCGCAAGGAAGCTGCGCTAGTGAACATCGGTAAAAACCCCACTTTTGAGGCCGATGCTAAGGAACTTCACATCGAAGCGCACCTTCCAAATTACGATGGAAACAGAGACGGCGACATCTACGGTGAAGTTCTCGAACTTGAGTTTGTGAAGCGGATCCGAGATGAAAAAAAATTTAGCTCAAGTGATGAACTCGTAAAACAAGTTCGCGCCGATATTCAGGCTGGTCTCGTACTCTTGGCGCATGAGAGTCGAAGATGAAACGCACTTTGATTTCTGTCGGTGCAGATGACCGGGAAAAAGCGTTTCACGTTTCAATGGCACGGGCGATGGAAACGCCAGACGATGTCCGCCTGACTCACCTATCGGAGCTTACTGCCGCAGATCATCCCGCTGCTTTGGTTCGTCTCTTCGGAGAAGCCGGCAGGGAAGCTTTGACCTGGCTCGGAACCCATGGCCGCGCGTCGTCAGAAACGGCGGTGATCGGATATGCAGATGGGCTTTTGTTGGATCAGAATGAACCGCCGCGCGCAGTGAGTGTTTTGCCTCAAGCGATGCTAGCGGCAATGGCGAAGGACAAAGTAAAATTCGACATGAGCGGTGCAGGGCTTATCGTTGGTGTCACTGATTTCACGAGATCAATCGCGGCGTCAATCGCAAGACTTGGTGTAAAGCGCATCATGCTGGTGGATGCGGATGATATGAAATCGGAAAAAATGGCTACCGCTTTAAGTAGGCGATTGATCGGAATACAGTTTGAACCGCTTTCAAGATCGAGGTTGACCCAGATTCCTTCCGAAGCTTCGATTGCGATCAACCTGACCCACAGTTTTGACGATTCCATATTGGAAGAGTCGATTTTGGAGGATGTTTCCTACTTGAACTTTCTTCGAGCCGGCGGAATTTGGATAGACTGGACTGGGGCTTCCATCGAGCGAGGATTTTCGGACGAAATCGCAAATGCAGGTGCGACAGTCTTTGATCCTGATCACGTGCGCCGCTGGCGAGATGCCTATTTGCTTTCCCTAGCGACTGGACGTAGGGCGGAGGATTTTTTTGAAGAAATGAGTAAGAAATAGAAAACCGGGGCTCGTCGTAGGTCCGGTCTGTCATATGGGCTGATGCCCCGGCATGTTATTAAATATAGAATAAGAGTGTGGAAGTGTGCCGGAGTCCGAGGATGGAGTCCGCTACCGATATTTGAATCATTCGATTTTCAGCGACCAAGGAGTGGTCATGTCTCAATCAGGCTCTTCGAGCAACGGCGGAACCAATTCTGGCGTTGGCGTAAAAAAGACGGTCGGCGAACTTCTTGTCGTTGAGAAAAAAGTTTCAGCGATTCAATTGGCTGAAGCGCGCGATGACCAGAAGAAACATGGCGGTCGTCTGACTTCAGCGTTAGTTCGCTTGGGCCATATGAAAGACAAGGAGCTCGCTGAGTTTCTTGGGGCCCAGTACAATGTGCCAGCCGTCGACCTCGAGCATTTTGAAATCGATGAAGTGACTTTGGCATCAGTAACCCGTGAAATTTGTGAAAAACATATGATTATCCCAGTGTCTCGTGCGGGCGACACGCTCGTAGTCGCGTTTTCTGATCCTTCGAACCTGTTTGTTCGCGACGACTTGCGATTTATTACGAAATGTAAAATCGAAGTTGTCGTCGCAGCCGAAAACTCGATTCAAAAAGCGATTGAAAAGTACTACCGAAAGGGCGCAGATCTTGGCCGACTTGTCGACGAGATGGAAAACTCAGACGAGGCCCTTAACTTCACGCAATCCCTGGAAGCACTTGCTCTCGACAAAGACGGCGACAGCGGACCAATCGTAAAGTTTGTGAACCTCATGCTTGCAGAATCCATTAAGTTAAAAGCGTCGGATATACACATCGAACCGTACGAGAAACGATTTCGCGTTCGGTTTCGTATTGACGGCCTTTTGCATGAAAAAATCCAGCCACCGCCGGGGATCGCCGCAGGACTCGTAAGCCGTTTGAAAATCATGTCTCGCTTGGATATTGCCGAGCGCCGCAAACCGCAAGATGGTCGCTTGAAGGTAAAAACTGCAGCCGGCCTTGAGGTCGATTTCCGGGTGAGCGTTATGCCGACGCTGTTCGGTGAAAAAGTCGTTATGCGTCTTTTGGATAAGGGAAACTTAAAGCTTGATATGACCAAGCTAGGTTTCGAAGAAGACGATCTCGCCGTGTTTCGCGAAAAGATCAACGAGCCGCAAGGACTCGTTCTTGTTACAGGGCCAACGGGCTCCGGAAAAACGGTCACGTTGTATTCTGCGCTGCAATCGCTAAACGATCCGCAGATCAACATTTCGACTGCGGAAGATCCGGTGGAATTCAACTTGGATGGGATCAACCAGGTACAGGTAAACGCCGACATCGGGTTTGATTTTGCCGATGCACTTCGCTCTTTCCTGCGTCAGGACCCTGACGTTATTCTGGTGGGGGAGATTCGAGATTTGACCACAGCTCAGGTTGCTTTCAAGGCAGCCAGTACGGGCCACTTGGTTTTATCTACTCTTCACACCAACGATGCCCCTTCGACTGTGTCTCGTCTTTTAGATATGGGCGTTGCACCTTATGTAATTACTTCGACAGTGTCGCTCGTGTTGGCGCAACGTCTAGCGGGTAAAGTCTGCGATCGCTGCCGAGAACCGCATAAAATCGAAAAAGCGGCACTGATCAAAGCTGGTGTTCCCGAAGTAGAAGTGAATGAGTACGAAACTGTTCGTGGCGCTGGATGCGCGAACTGTAACGGCTCGGGTGTAAAGGGTCGGGTCGCAATGTACGAAGTCATGACCATGACGGATGTCTTACGCGAAGCGATTTTAAGCGGAGCCGGTCCGGTCGAAATTAAGCGCGCTGCTTTGAAAGGTGGAATGCGCTCGCTTCGCAAGGCCGGTCTAATGAAACTGAAAAAAGGCGAGATCTCGTTCGAGCAACTATTGGCAATGACCATTAGTGACGAACAAGCGCTAAAGTAAACCGTTAAAGCTAGTGGCCAGTAAATTGGCCAGTAGAATAGCCAGTGATGCATCTTAGATTTGGAGACGTGCCGGTATGATTTCTCTCTTGCAACTGCTGAAGTTCGCCACGGACCAAGGAGCTTCAGACTTGCATATCGTTTCAGGAGCGCAACCAGCGCTTCGGGTCAATGGTCGAATTGTCCGCGTGAAATCGGATATTCTTTCGAAAGAAATCACGCGCAAGCTTTGCTATTCAGTTCTCAGTGACAACCAAAAAGCAAAGTTCGAAGAAGAGCGAGAGTTAGATTTTAGTTTTGAAGTGAAGAACATGGCGCGGTTTCGAGCTAACTTTTTTTTCCAGCGTGGCACCGTATCGGGAGTGTTTCGTAAAGTTCCGGTGACTATGCCAAAGTTCACCGACCTTGCGATGCCGCCGGCCGTTGGCGACCTGACACTTTTACCCTATGGACTAGTCCTGGTTACTGGACCAACCGGTTCCGGTAAGTCGACGACGATCGCTAGTTTGATTGACAAGATCAATCAAGAAAGCTTTGGCCACATTATCACACTTGAAGATCCCATCGAGTTCATTCATCCCCATAAAAATTGTATCGTGAACCAACGCGAAGTGGGTGCCGACACGGGAAGCTACGCCGAAGCGATGAAATACATGCTTCGCCAAGATCCAGATGTCGTTCTTCTTGGCGAGATGCGTGATCTCGAAACGATCGAGGCAGCGCTCGTCACTGCGGAAACCGGCCATTTGGTTTTTGCCACCCTCCATACCAACTCTGCGATTGCGACCATCAATCGGTTTGTCAGCGTATTTCCCGCTGAGCAGCAAGAACGCGTACGTGTACAGCTCTCCTTTACTCTTCAGGCAGTCATTTCGCAGCGCCTTTTGCCAGCACTCGGTGGTGGTCGAGTGATCGCGTGTGAATTTTTATTGATGACACCCGGAGTTCGTAACCTCGTGCGAGAGGGAAAGCTTCACCAGATCGAGTCTTTGATGCAAGTGGGACAAGAAAAATCAGGGATGGTGACGATGAATCAGTGCCTCGTGCAGCTGGTGCTTCGCCGTCGCATTGACCTCCGTACTGCGTTTGAAGCGTCGCCAAACCTTGAACAGCTTGAGAAAATGCTCAAGCAGGCAGGTGCATAGTGCCACGATTTACTTTCGAGGCGCGCGACACGCGTGGTCGTGTATTTAAAGGGGAACTAGAAGCGCCAACCGAGAGCGATGCACGTATTAAGCTTCGGGCACAGAAGCTGATGCCGATGAAGCTCTCTCAGGCGGAGCAAAAAGTATCTGGTTTTAAAAAAGTTGGTGGAAAAGGCGTGCCGCTGAAAGAGCTGCAGATTTTCACTCGTCAGCTTTCGACTCTTTTGGGTTCTGGTATTCCTATTTTGCAATCTCTTGAGGTTCTGTCGCAATCGCAAAGAAGTCCGGGGATGCAAGTTGCGCTTAAACAAATGGTACACGACATCAACCAAGGGCGGCGATTTGGTGAAGCGATGGCGGAACATCCGCTAGTATTTGATAAGTTCTTCGTCAACATGGTCAAAGCGGGTGAGGAATCAGGTAACATTGACCAAATTCTCAATCGTTTAGCGGTCTACATTGAAAAAGCCGCGAAGATTCGAAGTCAGGTTAAAGGAGCCTTGGTCTACCCGATTGCGATCTTGGTTGTTGCCGGCGTTGTTGTTGCCGGTCTTCTTGTTTTCGTTATCCCGAAATTCGAAAGTCTGTTTGCCAACTCTGGACAAGAGCTTCCCGGACTCACTCAGATGGTCGTGAGCGCTTCTAAAACCTTCATTGCCTATTGGTGGGCGATCATTGGTGGACTTGGCGGAGGGATTTTTGGTGCGGTAAACTATTATCGTACGGATGACGGTAAAAAAACCGTCGACGCCATTGCCATCGATCTACCTTACATAGGCGATCTGATTCAGAAGTCAGCGGTTGCGCGTTTTACAAGAACTCTTTCAACACTTCTTTCGTCCGGCGTCTCGATCATGGAAGCACTAGAAATTGCGTCAAAGGTTACCGGCAATCACGTCATCGAAAACGCTCTTTTGCGAGCGCGTGAAGCAATCTCGGAAGGTAAGTCGCTAACTGTGCCTCTAGCCAAGGAAAAATATATTCCGCAAATGGTCACCCAGATGATCGGTGTCGGTGAACAGACCGGCGCCATTGACCAAATGTTGAATAAAGTTGCTGATTTTTATGAAGACGAAGTTGATGTTGCCGTTGCGGCACTGACCAGCGTCATGGAGCCACTCTTGATGGTCTTCTTGGGCGGAATCGTCGCCGTGATGGTCATCGCCATGTACCTACCAATCTTCAACATGGCTGGATCCGTCAAGTAAAGGCAGAACAGTAGAAAGGGTTAAGCCGGAATGAGTCGGCAAGAACAGCGCGTAGCACAAGGGTTCGACTTCTCACGAAGTCGAACTCCGATGACCATCATCGCGGCCGTTCGCCTCGGGTTTCACCTATCTATTCTGCTAATTATTCTTGGCTTTCAGGCGCTGCAGCCAGAATTTGTAAACACGGAAGTTTTATTTCCAGTCTATCTTTTGATGGGCGTCGCGTTCTCGATCCACTCGGTCTACTTATTGTTCTTTGATCGCGCATTGAACTCTTGGCCGGTGACTGCTTTCTTATTTTTCTTCGAATCCGCATTCATCACGGGGTTGATTCACTTTACAGGCGTCAACCAATCCATTTTTCTATTTCTCTATTTAGTAAACATCATTCTTTGTGGTTTCGTCTTTCAAAGACGCGGGGCCAACATATTGGCTCTTTGGACTTCTTTTCTCTTCAGCTTTTTGATGATCGTAGGCCCAGAGCTCAAAGGGCAGGCGCTGTTCTTCGCTGTCGGTCTTAACAACGTCGCCTTTTTTGCAGTGGCGGGGCTTGCTGGATATCTTAGCGAACAGCTTGATTTCATGGGGCGATCGCTGGAAGCGCAGGGAAAAGATCTTCGCGCATTAAGAAATCTCCAAGCTATCATCGTGGACAACATGGCGACCGGAATGATTACGGTCGATGAAACTGGAGTTTGCCTTCAAGCTAACCGGGCAGCTTTTGAAATTCTCGACCCTGTACCCCGTGAAATTATCGGTAGAAATTTAGACGTTGTCGTTCCGGGTTCGATGGCTGGGATTCGCGCGACACTGGAAAAAATTGAAGGCGGGGATCGAACTGCGCGCCTCGACTGGATCCATCAGAACCCGATGCAGGGACGTCAAACCCTGGAACTCGTCGTCAGCCGGCTTCCGATGGAAAGCGAGCTCAAGGGCTATATTGTGACCTTCCATGATCTTACGCGGGTTCGCCGCTTAGAGTTCGCTATGCGCCAGAGCGAAAAAATGGCGGCCGTTGGACAACTTGCGGCGGGGATTGCACATGAAATTAGAAACCCCTTGGCGTCCATGAGCGGTTCGCTTCAGCTGCTCGAGTCTGGTTTTACAAGCGAGAGTGCCGAAGAAAAAAAGCTGATGCGGATTGCGCTTCGCGAAATCGACCGACTGAACAATTTGATCACTGAATTTTTGGACTTTGTGAGACCGGAGGTCCTGAAAGAGGATCCGGTCGACATCAACTTGGTTTTGCGAGATGTCTTAGAAATGACGAAACTGAATCAGAGCCTTCGGCAAGAAACTCAACAACTGGTCGAATTGAAATCCACCAAAACGATCCCCGGTCATCGCGATAAACTGAAACAGGCGGTCTTGAACATTGTCATGAATGCCTATCAGGCGATGTCGGACGCGGAGAATCCGGTCATTGAAATTAAATCCGTTGATCGAGAAGATTCTGTCATCGTGACGATTCGCGATCATGGTTGTGGAATTGACGAAGTTGGTTTACGACGGATTTTTGAACCGTTTCATACGACAAAGCCCAGGGGTACAGGTCTAGGTCTGGCTATCACACATAAGATTATTGAAAATCACCAAGGCCGCATTTATGTCGAGAGTACTAAGGGCGTTGGGACCGAGTTTACTTTGGAATTTAAGTTGAAGCCCAACGGAGTTGATAAATTAAGTCTTGCCGATTCTGAGAGGGCAAACGAAGATTTTTCTAAGGCCTTTCGTGGACAGAAGCGAACGGGTCATGGGTAATAAAAAGTCACATGTTCGTTTGTGGAGGTTCTAAGTGAAGCCGCGTATTTTAGTTGTCGATGATGAAGAATCAATTCGCGAGTTTCTGGATATCATGCTCCGCAAAGAGGGCTACGAGGTAACGTGTGTTGAGGATGGCCAAAAAGCCATCGACACGCTAAAAAAGAAATCTTTCGATCTTTTGATTTCCGATCTTCAAATGCCCAATGTGACCGGCATTGAGCTTCTGAAGCACTGTCGCGAGACCTACCCTGACTTGCTATTCATGATGATCACCGCATTTGGAACGGCTGAAAGTGCTGTCGAAGCCATGAAAATGGGCGCGTATGATTACATCACGAAGCCATTTAAAATCGATGAAGTTCGAATCAATATTGCCAACGCGCTTCGCAGTCGTAACCTCGAAGTTGAAAACCGAGTACTTCGCAAAGAGTTGCAAAAAGAATATTCCTTCCAAAACCTGGTGGGAAACTCCGAGGCGATGCACAAGATTTTCGAACTGATTCGAAAAGTGTCAGATTCCCCGACGAACGTCCTGGTAACTGGCGAAAGCGGTACGGGGAAGGAAATGGTCGCAAAGGCCATCCACTATAATTCTCCCCTCAAAGATCGTCCCTTCGTATCGGTGAACTGCGGAGCGATACCGGAAAACCTTGTTGAGAGTGAGCTTTTCGGTCACAAAAAAGGTTCGTTCACGGGTGCCATTTCAGATAAAGACGGCCTGTTCGAAGTTGCAGATGGCGGTACGCTTTTCCTCGACGAGATTGGCGAATTGCCCTTGAGCTCGCAGGTTCGCATACTGCGCGCGATTCAGGAAAAAACTGTCCGAAGAGTTGGCGGCACAGAGGACATCAAAGTCGAAGTGCGTATCATTGCTGCAACTAACCGGGATTTAGAATTCATGGTTCAGCAAGGTACCTTCCGGCAAGATTTGTATTATCGCTTGAACGTCATCAATATCCGTACGCCCGCTTTGCGCGAGCGTCGTGATGACATTCCTCTCCTCGCGTCTCACTTTTTGCAAAAATACAGTGAGCGCTTTAATAAAGCGATTCAGACGATTTCGAAAGAAGCGATGGATCTACTTCGCAAATACGATTTCCCTGGAAACGTCCGCGAACTTGAAAACATCATCGAACGGACGGTTGCGCTTGAATCCGGTGCG
The DNA here is from genome assembly GCA_017302795.1 of Deltaproteobacteria bacterium. GTDB lineage: Bacteria > Bdellovibrionota > Bdellovibrionia > Bdellovibrionales > JAMPXM01. The sequence continues at coordinate 56,110 of JAFLCB010000016.1, forward strand.
ACAGTTTTGCCAGAATCCTTACCGCAGTTTGTTAACACCCCATCGGGCCGCAAGATGGTTTCAAGTGATGGAATTGAAATCACAGACGATGGGATCGATCTGCAAAAGGTTCTCGATCAATTGGAGAAAGAACTTTTGGTCAAAGCGATTCACCAAGCCAACGGCGTAAAGAAACGTGCGGCGAAGCTTTTGGGGATCACATTCCGCTCGATGCGCTATCGCGTCGAGAAGTTTAGCTTAGGAAAAGTAGACGACGACGAACTACCCGACGAAGAATAATCCAAAACGCTTATAGCGGTGATCTGTTTGCGTCGCTTCGGCCTCCGGCCTGCGCTGCTTTCGATGCAGTGGCATCGAAAGATTTTTGTATTCGTACCCCTGAGGGTACGCTGAGGCCTTCGGCCTTCCGCGGGTGCGGACGCTTAGCCCTGCGGGCTATCGCGGAAACATTATTTCGGGAGTAGTAGGAGGAGCCAGGCGGTGGCGCCGCCGCCTAGGATTGTGAGCCAGGCTGGCAATATTTTTTTGTAAGTGAGGACGAAGCTGATGGCTGGGAAAAGAAACCAGATCGTTAGACTTATCAAGTGGCGGTTTGCGAGTGGGCTTTGAAGATCGAGATCCATCGCTAAGAGTGCGGCGGGTTCTAGAAGTTTGATCACGCTTGCGACAATCGCTCCGACCACACATGAAATCGCTCCGAAACTAAATCGTCTCCACTGATGGCTCGCCGAGACTCGTCGCCAAAAATGTGGGAACCAAGTCGTCATGTGAATGTACGGAACCAAAAATATTCCAATTGTCGCCGTGATGGCACCAAGAACTCCTCCCGCTTTTGCTCCTATGTACGTGGCCGTGATCACGACAGGGCCTGGAGTGACCTGTCCGAAAGTGAGTGCCTCTAAAAACTCGGCGTGAGTCATCCATTGCAGCTTATCGACAAACTCACTTCCAAGCAGCGGTACGATGGCAAGCCCGCTTCCGAACACCATTGCGCCCGCTTTCAATGATGTAACAAATAGTTCGATATGAACTTCAGACGCAGATAACCCGATCATTCCCGCTGGAACAAGAATCGGCGTTGTCGCAGCAGCGATGAGGGAAATGGAAAAGATTTTTCCCTTCGCTGGTGCCAGCGATAAAAGGCCGCAGAATAAAATCGCAAATGGTTCGAGTGATGGGCGAATTAAAGTGATTAAAAAGCCGAAGGCAACAAATAGAATCCTAGCGATTCGTTCCATTTGTTCTGCGCCGACTTGGTTCCCTGTCAGAGAAAGTCCCTTCGCTAGCGGAATTACACTGGCTAAAATCAATCCCAATGCCGCTGCTTGTAGTCCGATAGTTGCGCTTTGCGTCCATTTCCACAGTGCCCAGGTTTGATAAGTCAGAGCCAAGAAAGTCATCAGAAGAGCTGAAGGGACCACCAGACCTAGGGCTGCGAGTGCTGCACCGACGCGAGGTGCCTGGACGAGCAGGCCGCGTTGATACCCAAGAAACACTGCGGTTTGAAAGGCGACCGGTCCCGGCAACGTTTTTATCGCTGCAAATATTTGCGCGAACTGCGCCTTGGGGATCCAGCGATCTCCGAGGTCAGCTTCCATTTGTGCGACAAGCGCTAGAGGACCACCAAAACCAACGCATCCAAGGCGTAGGAAGTAGAGAGAGATTTCTCGAAGGATCTGACGTTTTTGGTTGGTATCTGCCATAAACTTTCGACGATACTAAGCGTATGTTATCAATAGAACAAGAGCCGATCCGCCTTCCGCCAATTGAAACGGAAGTCGAAGTGTCCGAAGGCAGAAAGATTCGCTTTCGGCGCGAGCACGATGCTTCAACCGCACGGCTTATTGTTCCCCGACGGTTTTTGTTCTTGTGGGACCAGTTAAAAATCGGAGCGTCACTTTACGATTTGTCTCTTCGCTCGAGAGCCAGCGGAAGCAATCATCGGGTCTTTTTAGAGGTGGCAAGTTTTCTTTGCTTTCTTGTGGATAACGATTTGATAGATGATGTACGCCTTGTTCGAATGGCAGACTCTATTCGCGGTGAATATGAATGGCCCGAGGACTTGACGAAGCTCGTTTCCTCGAACTCGGTAATTTCAGTTTGGGCTCGCCGAGGATCGCAAACCAAAGGAACAGAATTTAGTCTCCTGTCGCGCGTCTACGATTCGCTGTTTGCGTTAGCGGCCTTGCTGTCACTTCCAATTTCCGCATTCATTGTTGTGGTACTGATCGACGTCACAAAAAAGACTTCGTTTTTTGAGCCGATTGTTTCTGTCTTTCGTTGGGACCAAGCTGTCCTTGGCCTTATTGCAGGTCTTTTTGTCACGGGAGTCTTTGGTCGCTCTTTAGTAGCGGCGCTTCGAATGGCAGGATCTAAACTAGGAAAAGATGCGGGGGAACTTTCTGTCGCGTGGGATTTGATGGGTCCACATCTTTCCTTTAATGCCCACACCGTCACCGGAGCGCTAAGGCGAGTTTCTGATTTTCTCATTTGTTTTTCTGGAATGATCATTCCAGTTCTAGTGTGGCTTATTTTGCGAAAGGCCGATGCGCTCTCGATTTTTAAAAATCTTTCTCTCGGCCATCTTCTTAGCTCCAGCACACCGCAGATTTTGTTTTTCGCTGCCTCGGCCGGTGTCGCAGCTTTGATAACGCATCCTTCGACGCGAAGTGAACTGACCAAGTCATTAAGAGTTTGGAACCGAACTCCCCTTGTGTGGCGCGAGGACGAGGAACTTCGTGAGGTCGAAACCTTTCATCGGTTAGGTGGAGCCTTGTCGGCCGCTCTGGCCCTGTTGTGCGTTTCGACCCTGATCACTGCGGCTTGGCTGTCGTGGGGACCAGGTGACAGGAGAATAACGTCAGTTATCTGCTTGGCCGGTTTAATTTTGTTTTCGCTGACCTATTTAGAGCCAGTTTTCGGCCACGCTCTTCCTGGAGCATCCACTCGCAATCGCAGGCGGCGACTTTGGGCAACGAAGGTGAGAGTGCTCGCGGTGGCTGCGGCGGATCGCGAGGCATGGGCCCAGCTACCGGTCTTGAGACAGTTGACTCCTCCTATTCGAAATCAGCTGATCAAACTCGCAAGAGTCGTCGAATGCAGGCCGGGCAAAGCAATTTGCCGCCAAGGTTCAAACGATCGCTCTTTGTATATTGTTTTAGAAGGCAAGCTTGGGGTCGCTAAAAGCTTTGATGGTCGAAGGAGAAAAGTGGTTGCTATTCTGACAGGGGGATCCGTTTTTGGCGAGACAGCTTTCTTCTTCGGAATGCCTAGGTCTGCCGATGTCGTCGCAATGGAAGATTGTAAGCTTCTTGAAATTCCGTATGTAACCGCGATGCAAAATTTAGATCTTTCGTCGAGTGAGGAATTCCAATTCCGTGTGTGGCTCTTGCAGGCACTCTCGGGGAACCCCATGCTTAAAGATCTTCCGTCGGAAGCCATGGACACTTTGATTTTCGCTGGCAAACGAAAGCTCTTCAAAGCAGGGCAACCTGTATTTACAGAGGGCGCTCCTGCGGACTCGTGCTACTTCATCGCTCAAGGTCGTGCGAGTGCGGTTCAACACGGAAAAAAAATAAATGAAATGGGAGCGGGCGACGCATTTGGCGAAATCGCTTTGCTTAAGATGGGTTCTCGGCGAACAGCATCGGTGGTAGCGGATAGTGATCTTCTTTGCATGGAACTCGACATAGAAAGTTTTTGGGGCTTGCTAGCTGCGCGCCTTCCGCTGGGTGCTGAAATTGAACGCTTGGCGCTTCGGCGCTTGAATGCTGACGAAGTACGTCGATCAAACGACGCATAACCGCGTTTAGCTAGGCAATTTTGCGTTTAAAGCACACCTATTGATTCCCTCAAGTGGCACTATCGATGCACATCTAGGTCACGATTTGTAACCTGGCACGTAAATGGGAGAGACAAGTGTTCAACGGATTGACACGATTGGCGTGGGGCCTCTGGGCCTGCGTTATAATTTCTTCGACAATATTGGCGTCGACTGGCGTCGCCAATGTTTTCGGCTCGGATCATCGACAGGATTTGTTCCCTGTCCCAAGTCATTTGCAGCCGATCGGAGTGCTTCGTTCCCTTCCGGACGATGGAAACTGGGGCACTGCATTTTTGGTTTCTGAGTGCCATATCGTGACGGCCTTCCACGTTGCGTTTCCCGGTCATAAGCGGCCAGGATTTCGACCAAGTGCAAAGATAAAATCTCGGTTCAATGTCGGGAAAAGTGCCGACATGAAATCGTCCTTTTTTCAGTCAAGCTCAGTGGCAACGCCGGTCAGCTGGGGAAAATTCAGTTCGAAGGATTACCGTGGCCTACTAGGTGATTGGGCGATCTTAGAGCTTGATGATTGTCTTGGACGAATTTACGGAAGCTTGAGCCTTACTCCAAGTCTCCAAAGTCATATGGTTCGAGGCACCCAGATTTCGTTCGCTGCTTTTCCGCGGGACCGCCAGGAAGTCGCCGGAATTTCTTGGGAAGAGCACTGTTCAATCAAAGATTGGGGCCCAGGATCTTTGGTTGGAATCGACTGCGGAGTTCGGGATGGAGCCTCAGGAGGTCCGTTATTGGAGCGTATTGAAGTCCCTGACGGGCTTGGCGGGACGTCCGTGGGCTTTGTTGCGGTAGGAATCGCGATTCGCGAACTACGGCCTCGAGATGGAATAATCGACGAGTATCATCCTAAGTTCCGAAACATTGCACTTCTGTCTGAGGCATTTGATTCGGAACTTAGAGTGGTTTTAAATCGGTTAAAACGAAACTAAAAGCGCTGCATCCCAGCGAGATTCGCCATAGGCGGCGCTCGTGATTTTGCGATTCACGACAGTGTCGGTCCATTCTAATCGCACCGTGAATCCGTCCTCGGGTGTGTAATTAGATGCAAATCCGTATGTTTGTGCGTCTGCATAGCCGCCGCCGTTGGGATCGCTGTCGACAGTTTCAAACCTTCCGCTCATTTTAAATTTTTCATTCACTCGGTAGGTTGCAATCAAGAGGAGTGCGGAACCTGGATCTTCGCGATCAGTTGTAGGTTCGGTAAGGATATTTTTTCGCGGGCTTGTTACAACGGAGTATTGTAAGTCGAGATCGAAAGCACCAAACGTCGTTCCCGCAAGAAAATCGAAGAGCGAACGTTGACTTTGACCGTTGCTGAGATCCGCTACCGCACGCGTTAAGAATCCAAACTGCCCACGGAAAAAAGAATTCGAATAGCCTAATATTCCGCCGTATTCCGTTGATGAATCGGCGGGCTTCGAGGAGTTTTAAGTGTTGGTCGATGTAAGTCAGACAGACATTTTAAAGCTCGCAGAAATAATTCGGGCGGAGACCGGCAATCAAGTTGCAGAGAAAAATCATTCAATGATCATTTCACGGATTCGAACCCGTCTTTTGAAGTTGACGCTCAAAAGCATGAGTTCCTATTGGACATATTTTGCCGAGCACGAAACTGACGAGCGCGAAGTGCTTCGAAACCTCATGACTACTCACTACACGTTCTTTTTTCGCGAGTATGTCCATTTCGAAATTTTGCAGCAGTGGATTCATAGCAATGCTCAGAGGCTTAAAGACCGATATTTGAAAACTCAAACGCCGGTGCGGATTTGGTCGGCTGCCTGCAGCCGCGGCCATGAAGTCTATTCGCTTGCGTCCTTCTTAGAACTCGAGTTGAAAACAAAGTATAGTGTTCCATATGAAGTTCTGGGGTCGGACATTGATTCCGAATCTGTGCAACACGCAGGAAATGGTGTCTATCCATTGAAAGAAGTGAATACGATTCCTCAAGCTTACTTAAGTCGATTTTGGAAGAAGGGAACTGGAGCAGTAAAGGACTTTGCTGCTGCACATCCGACGATTCGCGAAAAAGTAAGTTTCGAAGTTGTGAATTTACTTGAGTTAAAATCATGGGCGAACCCCCATTTATTCGACGTTATCTTTTGTCGAAATGTGTTTATCTATTTTTCCGAAGAAAACGTCCGTCAGATCGCGACATCGCTTGAACAGCGCCTAGATCCAGCGGGCCTTTTCGTTTCTGGTCTTTCGGAACCAGTGCGGTTTCCCGGTTGGGACCTAAAGACAGTTGGTCCCTCGTGCTACTCACGTCAAAGTGAGGTTCGAGGCTCGAAGCCAGCGGAAGTCACCACTTCATTAACTGAGAGGACGACCCAACCTTCGCCTGTTCAGATCACCGCCGCTGGTCGGTATAAGGTATTGTGTGTCGACGATTCGAACACAATTCAGATTCTAATGAAGAAAATTTTTTCGATGGATCCTGATTGTGAGCGTGTTGATTCGGCGTTGAATGGTCGAGAAGCGCGAGAAATGTTGGACAAGAATCAATATAGCTTGATCACACTTGATATACACATGCCCGAAGTGAATGGAATTGAGTTCCTAGAAACTCTTTATGATCGTAAAACGGATCCGCCGGTCATAATGGTTTCTTCCGTCAATCGCACGGACCTTGATCTTGCTACCAAGTCGGTCTCTTTAGGGGCATTCGACTATGTTGAAAAGCCCGCTATGAACAACCTGCAGAAGAGTTCACAAGAGATTTTGACCAAAGCCAAAATGGCAATACGAACAAAAACCTCTGTCGCGGCGGTCGGCGAAAGCGGCTTTGATGAATCAATTGGTCAAAAGATTGTGGTGCCAGACGCGTCGATGTGCTTGCGTTTGGTTGCGGTATCACTAGGAAGTGCCAAAGAAGTTGCCTTGGCTGAGCAAATTGTTCGCGGCCAAAGAGCAGAGTATCGGTCCCCGCCAATTTTAATATGGAATGTTGATGGGCCGGTTCCGTCACACGTGATGGAGCAGGTTCTAAGATGGACTGACCGGTCTGTTTCGGAAATTCGCGCCGGAGGCGTTTTGAAACCAAACGGCGTGTTTCTCGCTTCAGGACATGAAATCGCAGGCATTCTTGAAAAGAGTCGAGCGAAGACTTTGTCTCTTCAATTCGTGACCGTGCCGCAGCAGTTAGAATGGCGAGCCTTGCTGGGGCGCTTTGTACTTCGTCAAGTGTTGCTGGACGAGTCGCATATCGAACGAAAAGGTGATTTAGAAAGAATGCTTGGGCTTACGTTGAGCGATATTTCTCCAGCGACGAGCTTTGCTTCTCTCTCGGTTGAGTTTTTCGCTAACTTGCGAAAGGCAGCTGCTTAATGATACGGGTAGCCGCGTCGCCATCGGTCTACTTTTTCAAGTGGATGAAGTCGGGAGAAGGCGGTCTGGCAGACGGCGACTTAAGGCTTGTCAATCATTGTATCCTGTTCGCAGTTGATGCTGAAAACGCGGTGACAGGGTTCACTTACTTTGAACCGCGAAGCTTGGATCACATGTTTTTCGATCGCCTCGCAAGACGAATCGAAAGTCCTGATTCGGTCGGTCTAAGTTTCAATCTCATTATTCCCTCATTTATTTCGCACCGATTAGGACCAGAGGTCGCCGGAAAATTTGCAGATCGACTGAAAGTTCAGATTTCCTCCTACGCCCAAATTTCCTCACGCAGTGGCAAGCTTCGTATCCGCGACCGAGCGCGGGTCGTTTGCGTTGATGATTCGCCACTGTTGCTAAAGGTATTGCTAAAATCTTTTAGGTCAATGGGATCATTTGATGTTGTAGAGCAAATATCTGATCCTCGTAAAGCCGTGGAAGCTATTTTACGTTTGAAGCCAGATTTAGTAACAATGGACATTCAGATGCCTGGCATGACTGGAGTCGACGTCGTGCGGCGACTTAAGGACGCTTCATTTGGTGCGCCGATAATTATGGTTTCGAGTGTAACGCTCGAAGACGGTGGCTTAGTCTTTGAGGCATTGAACGCGGGTGCGTTTGAATATGTTCAGAAGCCAAGCCACGACGAATTTCAAGACTTTGAAAACGAGCTATTGAATAAAGCTCTAGCGGGGCTAAGCGGCGGTTTCGGTCGCAGCTCAAGTCGCTTTGTGGCGCCCAGTGTGTCGCCCAGTGCCGCAAGATCGAGCGAGTCGATCGTCTATGATAGCAACCTCGTTTGGCTGATCGGAGCCTCAACGGGAGGGACGCAAGCTCTTACACAAATTTTAACGCGGCTTCCGAAGCACATTCCGCCGACATTGATTGTTCAACACATACCCCCAGTTTTTTCAAAAGCGTTTGCGAGTTCCCTCAACGCACTTTGTCCGTTTGAGGTGAAGGAAGCGGAAAACGGGGATGTACTTAAAGACGACTGCGTCTACATTGCTGCCGGTGGAAAGCAAATGGCAATTGCTAAATCCCTCGGCCAATTGAACATTGAAATCAACGATGACCCTGCGATGAATCGATTTAAACCGAGCGTCGACTATCTTTTGTTTTCCGCCGCACGCCTCGCCGGTTGTAAGTTCGTCGCAGGAATTCTAACGGGCATGGGACGGGACGGTGCCGAGGGATTACTCGCTCTAAAAAAACAGGCGGCAGTGACTTTTGCGCAAGACGAAAAGTCTTCCGCAGTGTTTGGAATGCCACGTGCGGCTATTGAAGTCGGCGCAACCGTAAATGTCCTTGATGTAAGTCAAATATCCGAGTTTTTGGTTCGCGAGAGTCACTCGATCAAGTGCGGTAGTTGAGAATTGTGTTTACAGCGCGCCCTCGTTCGGGAGTTTTACGAGTTAGATCATTTCTTGTTCAGTCGTCACCTCCGTTTTTTCAATCACGTATTTTTTGTAGAGTTCGTAACCGTCG
>JAFLCB010000017.1 GCA_017302795.1 Deltaproteobacteria bacterium
GCTGCTGGCGAACTACCTCAAGAAGCAGGCGGGGAAACTGACGGACATTGCGTGGTGGCGGCGGACGTGGCGGCGGCGGTGGCGGCGGCAACCGTTGGTAACAACGGATTGCTAGTCAGACTCTGACTGCACTCGACCTACAAAAGAAAAAGGCGAAGCGGATGCTTCGCCTTTTTTGTTGTTAAATCCCGATCCCGACCAAAACCGAAATCTCATCAGTGAAGGATCCGTTGCTGAGCCGGCACAACTGGACTCATTGACCGTCCGTCGCTGGTATATGTAAACGGCGATGACCCTCGATCAGCTGAATCGCGCTCATCGTCCTCCTCATCGCTCTCTTCAGTGCCGTCATCCTCACGCACTTCAACAGCTTCAATCTCAAAAATTAGATCTTGTCCCGCAAGCGGATGATTGGCATCTAGAGTGACCAACTCACCTGTTACACCCACAACACGATGCGACTGCGGTTCTTTGTTATTGGCGCCGACCATGATGACATCGCCCAAACGGAGCTGCTCGGGTAATTCTTCGCGCGACAATTCGACGATCTTACTGGGATCATAAAAACCGTAAGCCTCTTCGGCTCCGACAAATATCTTACGACATTCGCCCACTTTCAAATCTTGCATTCCTCTGGAAAAACCACGGAGCTGACCGTTTGGGCTATCTTGCGTCGATACATTCTGATTAAACGAAGAGCTGATGACACGACCTAGGCGGTCCTTCAAGACACAGTGAAACGATACGATCTGACCATTCATGGCGTCTCCCTTGTTGGCTGCTACGTTAACTAAACAAACTGAGACACTGACTAAATTTACTGACGAATTTCCTGGGCAAATTTTCTGGACAAGACTGTAACTTTCAGATCTGACTAAAGCGCTTTTTAAACCTCGTATAGATAACTTGAAAACGAACCTGGACCACTTAAAGACATTGGACCGTTACATGACTCGACGGGTAGCGAACGAGGACTTATTTAGTATCTTATCGGCATCTTGCCTGATAATCTAAGTAAAGGTTAAGCAAATATTGCTACCAGTAATTGCTCCTTTTGAGATTGTTTTTGCAGGGTTAAGTTATTTAGGTTTTCACGAAGTGTCCTATCGATTTTTTACGATCCGGGTTCTACGCGAAGTTAAGTGTTCCAAAACCTCCGACGACGGTAATCAAGAGTGGCTCCCATGCCTTATAGGAGGTTTTTTATGGGTAAGAAGTTGTACGTTGGCAATCTGCCATATTCCGCTACAGAACAAGTTCTCACAGAATCATTCGCAGAATGCGGAACTGTTGAGAGCGTTCGCATCATCACTGATCGCGATTCAGGCCAAAGCAAAGGTTTTGGATTCATCGAAATGGGCACTGACGCGCAGGCAGCTGACGCAATTCAGAAGTTCAACGGCGCTATGTTTGATGGTCGCGCAATGACTGTGAACGAAGCTCGTCCGATGGCTCCCCGCGAAGGCGGCGGCGGCGGTGGACGTGGTGGTTTCGGCGGCGGCGGTGGAAACCGTGGCGGCGGAAGTCGCTGGTAGTTTCCCTCGGTTCATACTTGAAAGGTTCGAAGCAATTCGAACTGACCAGGTGAGATGCTGTTCGAAACAAAAAAGGCTGGGCTTTGCCCGGCCTTTTTTTTCGTCCGCGCTTTATTTGCGGGACCAATGCCGAATGGCCATTGCCGATTCAAAAATCCCGACCTTAAAATCAAAGCATGAGAAGAATATTTTTCTATGCCTCCGCTTTCCTAATTTTGTTAGTCGCACTTTTCGGTCATTACGTCGATCCCGGATTTTTGTGGATGTACGTTGTGTTGCTACCGTTGGTCGGCATGGGAATGCACAATGCACTTCAGACAAAGAGAGCGATTCTTCGCAATTACCCGATCATTGGGATGCTTCGGTATTTTTTCGAAGAAATCCGTCCCGAGATTCAGCAGTATTTTGTTGAGAACGATACCGATGGCGCACCTTTCTCCAGGGAACTTCGCTCGGTTGTTTATCAAAGGGCTAAAAAACAATTGGACACTGTGCCGTTCGGAACTCAGCGCGATTTGTACGCGGCAGGTGCAGAATGGGCGCAGCACTCACTGCTACCTCACCATATCGATCCCACAAGTCTGAGAGTAACAATCGGAAATCATCAGTGCCGCCAACCCTACTCAGCCAGCGTCCTTAACATTTCTGCGATGAGCTACGGATCACTCAGTGCCCAAGCGATCCAATCTCTCAACGGCGGGGCGAAAATTGGTGGATTTTATCATAATACTGGGGAGGGTGGCGTATCACCCCACCACCTAGCAGAAGGTGGTGACATCTGCTGGCAGGTCGGAACTGGTTACTTTGGATGTCGAAACGACGACGGCTCTTTCTCCGGCAAAAAATTCAAGGAGCGTTCCCAACTACCGCAAATTAAAATGGTGGAAATAAAACTCTCTCAAGGCGCGAAGCCTTCGCACGGCGGAATTTTGCCCGCGGCAAAAGTGACCCAAGAGATCGCGGCCATACGCGGAGTCAGCATGGGGAAAGATGTTATTTCCCCGCCTTCCCATTCAAAATTCTCCGATGCTGAAGGTTTAATAAAGTTCGTTAGCGAGCTCCGCGAGCTTAGCGGCGGAAAGCCGGTTGGTTTCAAAATTTGCATCGGTAACCCCGCAGAGTTTGCATCGATCTGCCGCGCGATCAAAAAGTTAGATATCTACCCCGACTTCATAACAGTGGACGGCGCAGAAGGCGGAACAGGCGCGGCGCCTCCGGAATTCACCAATTCCCTTGGGATGCCGTGGATCGAAGGTCTGACAATTGTCCGGGACCTTCTAGAGCTCTACGGAATTAAGCAGCACATTCGCATCATCACTTCGGGAAAGGTGATCACTGGATTTCATTTAATGAAAGCGCTTGCATTGGGTGCAGATACTGTGAATTCCGCACGAGGAATGATGCTCGCACTGGGCTGCATCCAGGCCAGACGATGCAATACGAATCATTGTCCCGCCGGTGTAGCTACTAACGACCCCGGACTCACGGTGGGCCTAGTGGTCGTAGATAAAAAGCATCGAGTTGCAAACTTTCATACCAATACGGTCCGCGCGTTTGCCGAGATCATGGGAGCTTGTGGCGTGACTAATACTTCCCAACTTCGACGTTCGCATATTTATAAGCGAACGGAATCGGGCGCTGTAATGTCCTATGAAGAGCTTTATCCAAGTATCTCAAGTGATGGTTCGCATTCCGACCGCGGTTCCGTTTTGAAAAACAGGTCAGAGTCTTACATGCATGCAGCAAGTCTATTTTAAAAGTCATGAGAAACTTCAATCACCTTTACTATTTTTATGTTGTTGCAAAACTCGGCGGCGTGACCGCTGCTGCAAAACAGCTGAACACTTCCCAAAGCAGTTTAAGTACCCAGTTGAAAACGCTTGAGTCACAAATGGGAGCGGCGCTATTTAAAAAAGAGGGGCGAAGTCTTACGCTGACTGCAAATGGTCAGGCGATATTCGCCATCTGTCGAAAAATGTTTGAGGTCGCCTCTGAAATTGATAGCTTTCTTTCGAAGCGCGAACACCGAGGACAAACATCTTTTGCGATCGGTGTTTCGCCGGATATCGAAAGGCCCCTTGTTACGGACGTGGTCAGCCGAACGATTCAAGGGTTAAAAGATTCCCATCGGCCCGTCATCACCCAAGTCTCGTTTCCTTTTGAAAAGCTTGTCGCAAAAGTTGAAATGGGCGAACTAGATGCAATTATCACTTCGCAACCAACCCATTCGCCAACTGTTAAAACTCTATGTGAACTAAAATTGGTCGTAAAAGCAGTGGTAAATCCGAAGCTCGGGAAGACATTCAAAACCATTTTTGCCGATGACCGCGTTGGGCTTGTGATTGCTTCACCTGATTTGCGATTGCGTTGGGAAACCGACGAATTTCTATTGAAACGAAAAATTAAAAAGCCGATCGCCTTCGAGAGCAACGTTCTTGGAGCACTGCTTCGGGCCTCGGTTGATGGTCTCGGCGTTGCATTTCTTCCTGAAGCTTATCTGACGCGAGAAATAGATCGAGGGGCCGTGATAGTTTCACGCGAGCCCCTCTGGACACATCGACTGTTTTTAAGCGCACGATCTAATGCGCTTTCTTTGAAAACGTCTGAACCACGTCACCACCTTCTGTCGGCGCTCGCGCGCCGACTAGAAGAGGCCGTACGTTAAGCTATATTTTCAAGATGGCGAGGATGGCGACGGCGAGCTAAGGCCCGCATGTGCGAGCGACGGAGAATTTTTTCTGCCGTTCTTACTGCATCGCGGACTGCCGTGTGTAAACTACCCGACTCTCGCTGAACATGAATCGGCGCACGATGCGCCTCTTTTAAAGTAATACCGACGAAGAACTGTTTCTGCGCTGTGCCTCGATCGTGATTCAAAGTCACCTCCACAAGTGTGTCGTGACGATTGATGTATTTCCCGAGCGCCGCTTGGACCTGTTCCTCCACAAACAAAGTCAAATGTTCGCGCGACTCGAAATCCCGGTAGGTAGTGACTGTTTTGGACATTTCTCGACCTCCTTGGTTAAACACAAGTATCGTCGAAGCAGCGTTTCGCGAAAAATAGATAAATTAGATACGACCTATACGAATTTTGAATCGATAACGTTCGACGCCTATTTCGGTCTAAAATGCTCACCGCGGTTCATGTATAAGCGATATCAATGTCCCACCAAAGGAGGACACCATGGCGCGAGTGCTAACGTCCCGCTACCGCGCTTCATACAGCGGCCAAACAACGTGACAATTTTTACCTTTAACTGGCCGATTTGGATCTCAACGTCCAATTCGAATTTTCAGTTTTACCTGTCCCCGTTTATAGCGCTTGGCGCCGTCAGGAATTGATTGACCTCAAAGCGAAGGAACGCGAGTTTGGCGCCAAGTTGACAGAGGGGGTCACATGTTCGGTTTTTTCCACGCTGTTTCGAGCAGTTATGCTGCATCCAAATCATCTAGGGTTATAGTATTGGCTGCACTTTTGGGGGTTGGTTCCGCCGGGTGTTCGCTCGACTATTCAACTTCAAACCATTCGCCAATCGCGACAGAGGACTCTCAAGCAATTCGCCCTCTCACAGAGGTCGAGGCGTTGGCTGATTTCGATGCGATGGTCTCCTCGATCAATTCGCTCTATGGACCACTGGAGTACAAAGAGCGTCGCTTCGGTTATAAATTCGAAAATGAGGCTGCGAAAGTTCGCTCTAAGTTTTCGCTCGCCAAGTCGGATTCGGAAAAATCCGCTCTTTTCTTAGAGCTGCTGAGAAAACTTGAAGATGGCCATGTCTCTTTGTCACAGCCGATTCGCGATCGGTATGAAATTCCAGTCATCGTGATGCCTGTTGAAAATAAATTTCTGGTCTCTCGCGTTGCGCCGACATTGGCTCCATACGGAATCGCCGTCGGCGACGAATTGGTTTCTATTGATGGCTTAACGCCTGACGAAGCATTGAAAACCATTTTGAAATATTCATGGTTTGCGAACGCAGAAAGCGATCGCCACATGATTTACTATTTCTTCTACCGACCGTCTTATATTCCCGAGTTGGTTCCCACCTCTGAATTTGCGCAAATCAAGTTCCTTAAGCCAGACGGAACCGAAATGCTGGCTCAAATTGCTTGGAAAAAAACGAGCCCGCAACAAAGGGTTGAATTTGTTCCACGCACAGAAGAGACAGCGAAATCCGATTCCAATCAGGTGCTCGGATTCAAAGGACTAACCTCGGAAGGACTGACCGAACGCCTAAACACTGTGAATTCGATCAGTGTTGCCGACATGGGAGCTGATGCTCCTTGGTACTGGAGCGCGAAGTTAAAAAAGAAATATCAAGTAACAATGGTTTCGCCAGAACGTGAGCGCGTGCAGGCGTTTTACGCGGCATGGACCCGCGAGCTTGATTTATTTTCGCCAACATCACCCACGCCAGATCCATTGCCCGAAACGCTGCCAAACGTTTGGGCGGCACTTTACAAGTACAATGGCAAAACAGTTCTTATGTTGCGCCAACCGGGTTATGCACCTGAAGACTTTGTGTTGAATCTCGCGGTTTATTCGGCGCTTGTTGATCAGTATCAGCCACTCGCTGACTCGTTGATCATCGACCAAACCCATAACCCCGGCGGCATCGTGACCTACACTGAGGGATTTGCGCAGCTCTTCGCTCCCAAAGGATTGAACGGCTTTGTTCAGTTCCTAAATACCGATCGGCTTTGGTTTACAAGACTCATGAGCTTTTGGACCGGACTTGATCCTTTGACGGCTTCCACCGCAACTGGCGCCCGAATTCTCGGTTTAGCGAAGGGCCTAGAGCGAGATTCCGAACAAGGCCTTCGCCTCGGCAAAACGCCATTCAGTTTTTCTCTTCGTGAAATTCTACCTCCTGCTCCAGGAGGAGCGGTTTGGAAAAAGCCGGTCCTCGTCCTCATTGACGAACTTTGCGGCTCGGGCGGAGATTCTTTTCCGATGCTGATGAAGGCCAATGGCCTTGGGAAACTATTCGGGAATCGAACGGCGGGCCTTGGCGGAAGCGTCGAAAAGGTAATCGACCTTCCCTTCACTCGTTCTTCGCTTTCGGTCACTCGAGGTTTGTTCACAACCTTCAAGCCAAATGGCCAGTATAGTGATTCCGATTACGTTGAAAACAACGGAGTGACGCCTGACGTGTCGTACACGCACACAGTAAAAGACTTCCGCGAAGGTTTTGAGACTTACTTCAAAGCCTTCTCTGATGAGGCCACCAAGTAATTTACAGCGGTATGCTTTGAAAACCTCGAGTCTGGTGATCGAGTTCATAGAGTTCGCCAGACTCCAGATCAAAATATGCGCCATGAAGTTCAAGACGGGATTCGGCGAGGGCTTCTAGGATAAACGGAAACGTTTTTAAATTTTCAATCGAAATGACAATCGACTCGAGTTCACAATGTCGGCAAAGGGCTTCCTGTTGTTCTGGAGTAAACGCAACAGGATTCGCTGCCAAAACTTTTTCTTTTGCCGGTGCTGCGATTTGCATCCATTTTGCGACGAAGCTCGTAGACTTTAGATTCTCGCTCATCATCAGCGTTCGAATTCCGCCGCATTGGCGATGCCCAAGAACAATGATGTTTTCTACTCGCAGGTTGACGACCGCAAACTCGATCGCAGAGCTCACGCCATGAAATTTTCCCTGAGATTCGAATGGTGGCACAAGATTGGCCACGTTTCTAACGACAAAAATTTCGCCCGGCGAAGCGCCCGCGAGCATACCGGGGTCCACGCGCGAATCACTACAGGCGATGATCATTGTCTTCGGGGATTGCCCGCCTTGAGAAAGGCGGCGGTAGATCGACTCTTCGTCTGCATAATAGCGAGCGCGAAAGCGTCGAAACCCAGCTATAAACTTTAAGATTTCCTTGTTCGGCATACGGCCAACAGCGCTACCCGTTTCTGGCTCAACTGGTCAACTTCGAAATGAAGAACGCTGTGCCGATGTGCTGCTATAATTGACTCTGAAGGGGTTCGATCTGAACCTTGCAGAAGTGCAAAACAACCTGTTCTTGAACTTAATCATTATATTTTCCGTCTTCGGATCCGCGGTACTTAGTTGCGCAACATCTTTTGCAGCTATGCAGTGGGAATCGCAAGGAGCAGTCGATGTGGAAACACGTAGCTATCCGCAGGCGATAGGCCAAGCGAGAAGTTCAGAGGTCTGGACGGGCGCAACCGTGGATCTCGAAGGAAAATTCCGTCGCTGGCGAATTAGAAGTGTTGTTAAAGGTCACTTCCTCGCGGTCGGAAAAAGTGATCCCGGCACGGTCAACCAGTCTGGTTCCCCGCATGCGGTCGAAGACCAAGAGCTCAACCTTGAATACAGATACCGCGGTCATAGAATTCGCGTGGGAACGACAGTGTTGCGTTGGGGCATTGTGGATCTCTATGATCCGCTCGACCAAGTGAACTCGAGAAGATTCGAAAGTCCGCTTGCAACTTCTAAGCGGGGCGACCCGATGTTGTATTGGACCCAAACCGCCATTTCTTCCCAAGGCAACGCGTTCTTTTCCGAAGTCTATTTTATTCCATTTAAGAGACCGTCACTGATGCCATCGCAGGCAAGCGCATGGCTGCCTCGCCAAATATATATCCCCAATTTACCCGATACAGAATTTGTTCTGCCCGAAGCGCTGGAATACCAGTATGCGGGCCGCGAAGAGTTAGACGATTCGCTCCACTCGAATTACGGAGCCCGCCTGGGCTGGAGATTTTCGGAATCAGAAATTTCGCTACAGTACGATGAAGGAGGCTCTAGCTTTCCATCGCTGCGTCCGACTGTCTCCGGTACGGTCATAGCGTTGACTCCAAGAACACGAATTCAAGCCGATCCGTTGATTCAGCTAACTGAAGTTTACTTCCGCGAACGACATTTTGGGGCTTCGGTCACCCATACCTTCAGTTCTCTGTTGGTGAGAGCGCAAGTCGCGAAAACCGAACCAATGTTCAACGGCCGAACACTTGCACGAGATAGGTCGGATTTCACAATCGGACTTGAATATGGTTTTTCAAACTCAACTCTGCTAGCGCAAATCTTTTTCAATTCACTCGCGCAAAATGATGCCGGAAACGACCTTGCTTCCTTTTCGAGCATTTTCGATCGTGCAACAGCGCTGGGATGGCGCCTTTCAATCAGTGAAACAGCCTCTTTAATGGTCGGCGTAATGCACTCCGCGCCGGGGCCGGCTGGAAAAAATGGCACTGTGGCGATTATCAATTCCGCCTTCGACATCTCGGAAAGCCTGTCGTGTGAATTTGGATGGACTGCCATCGAGGCCGAACCAGAAGCGCCCCTTGGACCATTCAAAGAAAATGATGGCGGCTACTTTAAGCTGACCGCTTCCTTCTAAAACTTGCAGTTCACGGCGCCGTCAATCGCATCGTCTGCGACGTAGAATCACAAACCATAGTCAGCCCTACTGTCGCCTGAACCAACTGGGAGGTTGAAAAAAACGAGTCGATTTCGCTCTCGATCGCCGGCTGGATCCGTTCGAGAATTGTCTCATGGGCGATTGTCGTGTTGGGTCGATCTTCGTCCAGGTACTTTTGGTGGAACAAGGATGAGAGCTCAATCTGCCGAATGCTAACTGTCGGTTTTCCGATCTCGGACTTTTTCACGTCCATCACTGTAGGCATCGAGAAGTGAACCAATGGCTTGAAGCCCAACTGCGAACGATCTTGCAATACCATCCATGCGCCAATGGGTGCACGAAGCTGAAGGTCGCCGCGAGCGTTGCAGCCAAGGGCCAGACGATTGGTGAAACTCGCCGAGAAAGCAAGCGGTGCGTTTTTCGGAAAATCCATTAATGCGGGAAAGGCAAAGAACTGGGAAAAGCGTGACGACATCAAGTCGCGAAATCCAGCAATCTCCTTGCCTTCCGCCCAATGGTTCCAAACGCCGGGCGCAAAATAGCTCTGCAGCAGTGCCTCAACCGCCTCGGTAGCGACGGAGATCGTGATAGCTTTCACTTGAACAGAGGGAACCAATGTTTCGGGATTGATGGCGGCAGGAACTTCTTGCGCTGGACGATCTAACTCGAATCGCAATATACCCATCAAGTGAGCTCCGCGCGCATCAGATTTATAAGAAGAGGATTTCAGTTGAAGCTTCATGCCTGCGTTCGCCGACGAGGAAATGGAAAACCCTTCCCCACCCGGACGCAAGCTGGCATTCACTGATGCCTCGATGGCAGCTTGAACTTCGTTTAGAAATTCGATATCGGTCCAACGCGCTACTAAGGTGCGCCATGCCTGATCTCGCAGAATCGATTCAATTCCCGCTGGTCCAATACAATTCATGTTCATTTCTGGTTGAGTTGATTTTTCCAACAATGTCGAAAGCGTTAGGCCGTCGATATCCAAACTAGGCTGCATGGATCCTACTTTTATCTCTGCGCGCAAAAAAACTGGAATCTCCGTGCTTTTCCAGTCGACCAAAGTGTTCGAACACTCGGCGTCAAGCCTAATTCTAGCATCTACTCCACCGACATTTGTCCGAATGACTGTGTGAATCGAAACACGTTCGATTGAGATTTTCAGATTTCGTAAAACGGCCTCGCCGATGACCCCACGCGAATCGATTTCCGTTCGGCCATGTAAGTTTCCACTCACACGAATACCGGAAAGGCGAACTTCAAACGGATCTCGCACTGTGAGATCTGAAATCGCCTGATCAATCTCGTAGCCCGACGCGAAAGTCTCGCCCAGGTATTTTGCTAAAGTCGCATCCAGCTCGGCTTTCTTAACTGGAAGTGAAAGCACCGCGGGAACTTCGACCACGTTCGATGCGCCATACACAACGTCGCAGCCGATAAACAATAAAAGCGAAAATACAAACGCGACCCTACACGAGCTTCTTCTTTGGCGAATTTGAATTGTGTGGAATTCATCTCTCAAGTTCATTCCCCGTCGCACCGAAATTTCAATTGAAGCCGCTTCGTACTCATCGGTTCGGCTCGAAAGAGGAGTGAGAGACGTGAAGAATGATCTTCGAACATTCACAATCAGCGCACGGTTCCGGAAATTGTTTTGGAACCCGGACAATCGTCACGCACGAATCCGATGCGCGGCGGCTTTTGTCCTCGCAACCATTTGTGCCGCTGGTCTTGTATCAGTTAGAGAACTTCAGCATCTCAAAGTCACTTACGCGTTAACTGGGTTTCTTTCGAAAACCGATCATTCCCTTGCCGACGATGCGACAATGAAAAAGCGGTACCGACTTGGTGGGAATACTCTGATGGTGATCGTCGCAAAACGAAGCGGTGGATGGCTAACCACTGCAGCGATACAGGACCTTCGCGCCAAGTCCAGTTTGCTGTCGTCAATGGATGGAGTGATTTCGGCAACTAGCTTAGGCACACTGGAAACTGTCGTATCCACCGAGGCTGAACTAAGCGTCGCGCCTTTGACAGACGTTCTCACAGACGAAGAGTGGACGGCGCTGCCACAAATCGCATCAGCCATATCGCCCGCACTTGTTTCAAAAGACGGTAAATGGGCGAGTATGCTGCTAGAGATCGAGTCGCTCTCAACGACTGATTTTCAAATCCTACGCCAAAAGGCCGAACAGCAGATGAAATCTGTTCCAGCAGTTGAAAGCGTTCACGCAACAGGTGTCAGCGTTGTTCAAGCAGAGATGTCCGAAAGATTATCAAGTGAGCTTCAGACACTTGGCGGACTAGGAATAGGCTTCGCGATTCTTGCGCTTTTCATACTTTTCTCTGGTATCACGGGCGTTGCGATCGCACTTGCGACCTGTGTGATTTCAATTGTCGCCGTGTTGGCCGGAATGAGTGTTTTCGGTAAATCGTTAGGGGTTCTTTCTATTAGTCTTCCGATCGTAATTGCTGTTCAGTCTCTTTCTCTAACAGTTCACTGCCTTTTTACATATCTTGAGTGCAGAGCCTTAGAAAACCGTTTTGAAGCGCTGCTCACCAGCTTTAAACGTCTTCTGTTTCCAAATTTTGTGGTCTCGCTTGCAACTGGCTTGGGCTTTCTGACACTCGCAAGTTCGAACGTAGATGCGATGCAAGAATTCGGCGCAATCGTTGCTCTGGCATCGGTCGTCCTGTGGATCACCACCACCCTCACAGCATTCCCATTACTGGCACTTCTGCCCGAGCCAAGGCTTCGCAATTGGGTCGGCGGTCGTGCCAAATGGGTGCTGTGGATTATGAGAAACCGCAAAGCAACTCTGGTTGTCTTTGCGGCGCTTTTCGCACTTACATGCGCGACCGGATTTGAATTGAATTACTCTCATCGACTGTTTGATGAATTTGGCAAGGCCAGCGCTGTTTCCAAAGCTGCATCAATTGTCGACGAAGAAATGGGAGGACTAATTCCTCTGGATATTGAAATCGCGACAGCTGATGGCCAAGCATGGACCGAGTCGCCACATCGCGAGCGACTGGAGAAAACAATCGCAATGCTACGTACGGAAGCCATCGTCGGCTCCGCAGTTTCTGCGCTCGATATCGTTCAGCTTGCCCAAAGCAAAGGAGCAAAATTTGGAGATGTGTTAACCTTGTTTGAGGTTGCACCTAAAAATCCACTGAAAAACTTCTTGCGCGCTGAAGGCTCCCTAACGCGAATCAGTTTGCGCCTGCGGGACTTTGAGAGCCGCCGTTTTGAATCGGATGTTGAATCATTAATGGCGATTGTTCACAGAGAGTCGAAAGCGGATCCGGAACAAACTGTTCGCGGCGGTTGGGGCGCCTATATTCACCGCATGAACCGCAAGCTTTCGGAAAGTCTTGTGCAGGGATTTTGGGAAGCACTTTTGGCAATCTCGCTGGTTTTGCTAATTGTATTTCGCTCCCTTCGATGGGCACTAGCGGCCGTGATCCCAAGCGTACTTCCACCGCTTTTACTATTGGCCATAATCTCGATCTTCAAAATTGAAATTAAGCCGGGCCTAGCCGTTGTCTTTGCGATTTCACTGGGATTCGCGTTCATCAACTCGATTTATCTCTTAAAACGAGTCCGCGAGACCGCCCAAAATGAAAATCATGGTGTTGTCACAGCAAAGGTGATCGAGCGTGCGTTTTGGCGCGAAAGCCAGTCGTGCTTACTGGCAAGCGTCACTTTGATCATCGGATTTGCAAGTCTCTGTTTTTCGGACTTCAGTGTCGCTAGGAGTTTTGGGATGGCAATGGTATTTTCTATGGTGGCCGGTGTTGTTGGAGATTTGGTTTTGTTGCCGGCTTTGCTGCGCCAGTTCCCAAACCTTCTTAATCCATCAGGCCTCCCCGCCTTACACATTCCCGCCGCCCAAGTTGGCCTCAGAAGAATCGCCGCAATTGCACTTTTGGTTGTCGGGTCGATAGCAACTCCTGCGCGTGCGCGCGGTGCCAATTCGCCGGAAACACTTGAAGCATTCGCAAAAGCTGCCAGTAAATCGTTGTTTGCGAAAGACGAAAGTGTCGAGATCGAACTGAAGAATATCGAAGAAGACGGTGAAGAAGAAATTAGGAGAATTGAACTCTCGCGAATGACTGTGAAAAAAGGGTCGAAGGTCGAACAAAGAATCGTCGCAAAAATTTTGACGCCAAAAAGTCTTCGCGGAACGTCCGTATTGACCGTCACAGATGGCGATAGTCAAAGTCGTTGGATCTACCTACCCTCGTCGAAACAAGTTCGGCGTGTTGTGGGCGCTGATGAATCCAGTGCTCCGATTTTAGGATCCGAACTTTCAACAGAAGATCTGGATCTCAGTCAAGTCGACGGTGCCACGGCAAAAATTGTAGAGCGCGCCGGCGGGATCGTCACAATAGAATCAAAAATCACCAGCAAGGATAGTGCTTACTCAGGCTGCAAGGCAGAGTTTGACGAAAAAAGTAGGCTGATGAAGTCCGCGCAATGTGCAGATCGCAATGGCCAACCGTTAAAAAGAATCACCATTAAATCTTACCGTCGACTCAAGGGAGGGATTGCTCGTCCAGCAGAGATGGAAATTCTCAACCTCAAGTCGAAAAGAATGACGCGTATCACGTTCATGGAACAAAAAATCAACTTAGGACTTAAGCCAGGCCGCTTCACACCAGAAGCCCTACGTGACTAAAAAGATTGGTCACTTTTGAAACCGCGGCACAAAAGTTTTTTGGCGCTCTACCATCGCTAAGAATAGTTCGATCAGATGATCATGAGGCCTGTCGGCGACAAGTGAAAGCCGATCTATAACTGTGTGAATCGCTTCGATCGTCGACAAACAATGCTTTTCTGGCTGCTTGCGGACCTGAAATCGCGACTCCTCTTTTGGTTGAAACTTGACCATTGGCAGGGCTCGAAGATTTACACTCAGCCGCATCATTTTTCGCGCGGTTGCCCATGTGCCATCGATCACAAAAACCGTGAGGCGCCGTGCGTTTGAACTCACGATTTGCTGTAAGGCGCACGTCGTTTCTGGAACATCTAAGTCCATCGCCTCTCGGCCAGGGTACAAGATCATGCACTTTCGACGGGGGTCGGCGATCAGGCGTAGCACCTTCTCACTTTGCGAGAAGTCCTCTCCCTCAATGAGCCATGAGTCGTTCAAAACTAGATGCGCCATGCGGCCCGTCGCGAT
Source organism: Deltaproteobacteria bacterium (assembly GCA_017302795.1). Lineage (GTDB taxonomy): Bacteria > Bdellovibrionota > Bdellovibrionia > Bdellovibrionales > JAMPXM01. The sequence goes on from JAFLCB010000017.1 coordinate 14,114, forward strand.
CCGTCGACGAGATTCTATAGGGTGAATGAGAATCACGAAATCGATTCCAGAATTCAGCCGCTGAATGCGAGAACAATAGCATGCGGCCAACGGCTGGCGACAAGTCCAACAAAACGCCCGAGGCCGGGGAACCAGATCCTTATACTTTGCGTCTTTGTAATTATTGATAATTTCCAATTTAAACCGCTCGCTAATTAAATATTTTAATCATCAGTTGACCATAAAATTGAATAAATCAATATATTGTCATGCTTGAGCCTCATCGCCTTCACCACTGCCCCGTCTGCCAAAAGGAACTTACCATCGCTACACTGGAATGTAAGCCCTGTGATTTGCGACTGGAAGGTCACTTTTCGAGGGAACCTACTACCGGAAATGAATTTTCAAAACTGCCAGAAGAGGATCTCCATCTTCTTCGCATCTTTGTCCACTGCGAAGGCAGTATTCGCGAAATGGAGTCAGCGCTGGGAGTCAGTTACCCAACCATCAAGTCGCGCTTGGCAAAGCTGCGTGAAACCCTGAAGCCGATCCCGTCCGGGACTAAGGGCACACCCAAAGACAAATCGGCGCGACGCTTTAAAGCAATTTCCGATGTCCTTTCGGCCCTCGAGGAAAAGGAAATTGACCACACCGAATCACTTCGACTGATCAAAGAAATTAAGTCTGGCAAGGAGCCGCGATGAGAGATGAAATCCGACGAATTCTTGAAATGAACAAGATGGGAAAAGTGACTGACGAGCAAGCGACAGAATTGCTAGCCGCACTCTCTGACCCTGCTGAGCCAAGCGACACTACTGCGCCCGACTCTTTCTCGTCCGACATGAATCGAGGGAGCTTCGACGACGAGTCGCCAACAGGAGAAAACAATAGCGCGATTCTTTCGCGACTTGAGCCTATCGATGGAACCGATTTTACCTTTTCCGACAATTCAATCAACGTATCGGCTCTCAGCAAGATCCGTCTTATGAAATCCCATATGCGCGATAATTCGATGAACGCAAGCAAGCTTTCTCGACTGGAACTCGACAATGCGCAATTCACCGATTGTTCGGTTCACGGCAGCGCCGTCGACGAACTCACACTTCGCCAATCAAAGATGACCGAGGTCCAACTTCATGGATCTAAATTGGCTAAAATTTTTCTTGTGGACCAATGCTCGTTGGACGATTCGCAATTCCACGGCTGCAGCGTCAAAAATTTCAGTTTAAAAAACCGATCGAGAGTCAGCGACACCATCTGGTCTGGCGCGCAACTCAGCGCGATCAGCTTAGTGACCTCTTCGATTGAGGATACCAAAGTCGACGGTGTTTCGGTTTCCGAAATGAAGATGCAAAACTCTCACTGGCAAGATACCGAATTGCGAGGAATGAAATTCGAGAATCTAGCTTTCAATGATTCGACATTTCGTGATGCACGCATCTTGGGGAAATCGAAATTCGGCGCCGCAAGCTGGAACAGAGTTCAGTTTACGAATTCAAGTCTTACGGATGTAACTTTTGAAAACTGCAATTTCAAAGATGTGATCTTTGTCGGAGTTCACGCCCGCGACCTAAAATTAACTGGCATCACACTTGAGAACACCACCATTCGCTCCGCTGCAGAACTTCAGGCTTTGGCATAACCCAAAGGTACCTCCTACATTTTGGTAGCGCAGATGCGCTATCAAAATGCAGGAGGTACCTTTTCTCAACCCCAGCCGTATGTCGAGCGCGATCGCCCCGATCGTGCCGAATTGGCAAATCGTGCGTAGAATAAAATGGTCCGCAGCTCAAACAAGGAGGACCGATGGGTTCGATCACTAGCTTTTCTTCCAACAAAATTTTCGGTTCGGCGATTGTTCTAATTGCGGCTTTGGTGGTCATCCCACACTCCGCGCAAGCATTCAAAATAAGCGCGGCCGCGGGTAGACTTGATACCAGCACCGACGGGAGTACGCTAGGAACCGGCGAAAACTCTACGCATCTTTTGAACCTAAAAGCGGGAGCAATGGTCGCGAGTCAAATTTTTGTTGGCGGTATTTACGACAGTCGCACGGACGAAAGCAGCGGCTCAAAAACAGAGCGTACCGGTTACGGAGCGACGCTTGGCTATCACAGCAACGGCTGGTTTTTAGACGGAAGCTTCCTGTTTAGTTCCTCGATCAAAACTCCCGGCGGCGCGATGATTGAGGGCGGAACTGGCTTTGGGATTGACCTAGGGGGAACATTCGACGTCATGTCAAATGTCTTCGTTGGTCTGCAAATGTCCTACAAGTCGATTTCGTACACCAAGGTCGACGGAGTCGAGCAGAGCAATAAAATCAAATCCGAGCTTACGCCAATGCTCCTAGTCGGCGTCGACTTCTAACCAAAAGGTACCGCCTACCTTTTGGTAGCGCGGTGCTGCTACCAAAAGGTAGGCGGTACCCCTGGGTTACCAATCGGTTGGGAAATAGTCCTTCAGAAACTTTCCTGACCAATGTTTACCGCTCAGGATTCCGTCGAAGAACGGATCGCAAACGCGAGCTGCGCCATCGACAATGTCGAGTGGTGGCTGAAAGTCATGAATCTCCTCTTTTAATCGTGCTAAATGCGCAGGATCTTCGTCGGTCACCCAGCCAGTATCCACCGCATTCATGTAGATTCCATCTTTTGCCAAATCACTAGCTGAAGTATGCGTCAGCATATTGAGCGCGGCTTTCGCCATGTTGGTATGCGGATGCCTATCACTTTTTGTGAAACGATAGAACTTCCCCTCCATGGCACTCACATTCACGATGTGCTTCACCCCCGTGTAGTCGCGACGCATGATAGGAATTAAACGGCTGCAGAGAACAAATGGCGCAATTGCGTTCACAAGCTGCACTTCGAGCATTTCAGCTGTCGGAACTTCCGCAACTTTCATTCGCCACGAATTCATATTCCTAAGGTCGATCTGCTGAAGATCCGCATCCAATTTTCCCTCAGGAAAAACTTCGGCTGCGGCAAGCGAGCGATCAAAAGAATACGGGATCTGCGATAATTGCGCTGACGATCGAATGCCAACTCCCGGTCCCTGCTCGTGCCACGCGACCGGCAGAGCCCGGTCCGAACTTGTAGGACAGAAGCCAGCGAGCTCGAGCTTACACGCTTCGTGTTTTCGCAAAATACTTTGCACATCTGGATCGAGTTCTTCGAAAGGCGTGTTCTCACCTGGCATCATGTGGGCATAAAAACCTGGTGGCCGACGCACAGTTTGCGCCGCATTGTTGATGAGAATGTCGAGCCGGTCCAAGTGGCGCTCCATGTATTGCGTGAAAATTTCAACGCTTGGAGTGTGACGCAGATCGAGACCGAACACTTCCAGTCGATCTCCCCAATCCTTAAAATCTTCCTCTTTAGCAAATCGTCTTGCCGAGTCGACAGGAAATCTTGTTGTTGCGATCACTCTTGCGCCAGCCCGCAACATCATGACCGTCGCCTGGTACCCAATTTTTAACCGAGAACCTGTGATTAAAACCGTCTGACCTTTGAGCGAGGCTGTCTGAAACCTTTTTTTATAATTGTAGTCCGCGCAAGTCGGACACATTGAATCGTAGAAAAAGTGAAGCTTAAGAAATTCAGCCTTGCACACATAGCAATTGCGCGGCGATTTCAATTCTGGCTGCTGGGAATCAGTGACTTCGGGAGACACTAAAAGCGGGGCAGTGAAAACCGTCTTTAACCGCGCCTCCCGAATTCCAGTGGTTGCGCGCGCCTGACGATCCTGAGCCGTGATCTGACGACGTCGAGCACTGTCGATTTGCTTGTTGCGAATTCGAATTTCATCTTTTGCAGGGCGGGACAACCGCCCTGCAGAGGCCAACAGACTTACGCGCAACGCATCTGGGAGCTCGGCTAATCTGCGCCCGTCTTCTAAGAGCGCATTTAAAACCTTAGCTGCCGATTCAACTTCCTCGACCGAAATACCTGAGTTTTCCATTGGCGGAGAAATAGCGCGAAAGCTCGCAAAACTCCAGAAATCTCAGAAATTCAGATCGTACGGACCACCTGCCTGAATCGCCTTCATATACGCAGGTCGGGACCGGAACTTTTCGATATAAGATCGAATAGCTTTGCGCTGAGTACCGACCACCCCTTTTGCGTCGGCGGCCTCGATGGGGAAGCTCATCTGGATGTCTGCCGCACTGAATTGATCGCCCGCCAGCCAGCCCGTCCGCCTCAGCTCGGATTCAATAAAATCAAAGTTCGTTCGCATTTGTTCATCGATATAGGCCTTGTGAACTTGTTGAGAGATACCTTTAAACAAGGGCTTAAGAAAAAAAGGCGCCGGCGCGTTTTCTATCTTTTCGATGATCACCTTCACCAACAACGGCGGCATGACGGATCCTTCAGCATAATGCATGAAAAATCGGTACTTGAGTTCGTCTGGGGACCCAGCCATGGGCTTCAATCGCCCCTGACCGTATTTATCAACGAGGTATTCGAGGATCGCACCAGACTCGGCAATTATATTCGCGCCATCTTCTAGCACCGGGGATTTGCCAAGCGGATGAATAGCACGCAAAGACACGGGGGCGCGCATGGTGACCTTGTCCCGTTGGTATCGAACAATTTCATACGGCAATTCGAGTTCTTCAAGAAGCCAAAGGATTCGCTGTGATCGTGAGTTATTGAGGTGGTGGAGTTTTATCATGCCTCCTTCTGGCATAAATCAGTGGTCATGTAAATTCAGGACTCGACGACCATGGTTTAAAAAAACATACTTAACGACTATGAATGAAATCACGACATTGAACCTTATATCCTTTCATCGACTTCTTGTGCGCCAAGTGCGCGAGGTGGCCGAACTCTTTGGCTTCGAAACCCGAAATAAATATCAAATCACGGACGAGAATAAAAATGTCGTCGCATTTGCCGCTGAAGAATCGAAGGGATTTCTTGGATTCCTGATGCGACAATTTCTTGGCCATTGGCGGAAATTCGACATTCATTTTGTACTTCCGAATAACCAACCCTTTCTTTCCGCACATCATCCTTTTCGTTTTTACTTCGAACGATTGGAAATTAAGGACGCGCGCGGCAATGCTCTTGGCGCCGTTGAAAAACGCTTTTCAATTTTAACTAAGCGATTTGATATTCTAAACGACCGCGGCTTAACGGTTATGGAAGTCTCGTCGCCGATCTGGAAACTCTGGACATTTAATTTTATGCACCAAGGCCGACAGATCGCCTCCGTACAAAAAAAATGGTCGGGGATTTTTAGCGAGGTTCTAACCGATCGAGATAACTTTATGGTCGAGTTCACAGATTCATCCATGGACCAGCGAGAAAGAACTTTGATTCTCGCCGCAGCGCTGTTTGTCGACATCATCTATTTCGAGAAGAAAAAGTGACAACCGAAGGAACGTATCCGGCTCTCTTTGGACGCAAAGGGGGCTTACTGTCGATAAATTTGGAACGGATGGAATTCCGATCCGACGATACACCCGAGGTTTCTTTCTCGATTTCAATTTCGAACATCGAAGTCTCTCTTGAGGGGGCGAACTCGCACCACTTTCGACTGACAGACCGTCTTCAACGCGCAAACTCAGTCGTTATCCAAGAGATAACCCCGGTGCTTGAGCTTGCAAAGCGCGGCAACCAATCTGCGCAAGAAATTTCCGACCGAGCAAAATCAAAAACCCGGATACGAGCCGCGCTAGCTAGTTCACCTATTGTTCTAACAGTGTTTTTGTTGCTGGCCGTGCCGGCGTTAATTTCATTTATTCCTATGAGTTGGCTGAACGGCGCACTCACCCACAAGCAAGAGCGAAAAATCGGCCTCATGATGCTTCCGGTTTTAACGCCAAATCCTCCGCCCGCAGCAGAGGCGGTGGAGGCCAAAAACCTCCTCGCCCTACGAAAACTAGCGGGCTACATCCAAAATGCGAACTCAAGCCTTAAAGACATTGAATTTGATATTCACATTTCGCCGAGCCCAGACATCAACGCATTTGCGCTTCCTGGCGGAATCGTCGTTATGAATCAAGGTCTTCTCGAAAAAGCCGAAACGGTTGAAGAAGTTGCCGGCGTGTTGGCCCATGAAATGGCACATGTCGAACGCCGCCATACTTTTAAATCTCTAGCAAACCGACTTGGCTATTTGGGAGGGCTCGTCTTATTGAGCACGCTCATCGGTGCTGACGCGGCAATCGTGATCGCCAAAGGAGCGGACCTCGTTTCACTCAAGCATTCGCGTGACGATGAGCGAGAAGCCGACGCACAAGGAATGATCTTCCTTCAGAACGCGAAGGTTGACGGCAAAGGAATGATCACCTTTTTTAAGAAGCTCAATGAAACAGAAGCGGCCGTTTTGGGCGGCGCGGGAAAAACCATCAATCATTCGCTTCGGTTTCTTAGCACTCACCCACTTTCTAGCGAACGCGTCGAACGCCTCGAAGGCCTCCTCCAACAACAGCTTAATTCTCAGCAGATCCAGCAACAGCCATTGCCAGTAACGCTTGACGAGCTTCGCGCGAGTTCTTAGATACACAGCTGTCTCCATTGTCTGCAAAAATTTTCGCTCCCAAAAGGAAAACAAACACATGTCGCAATCCGCTTCGATCGATGCCGCGGTTTTTCAATTTTGCACTAAACAACAAGTGCGTATTCTTAAGAATCTTCAAAGTATTCTCAAAAAGAGTGCTGAGTTCGCCGATCACAAAAAAATTAATATGGAAGTGCTACTCCAGGCCCGGCTTGCTCCCGATCAATTTCCCCTGATGCGACAGATTCAAATTGCCTGCGACACCGCAAAGTTCAACTGTGCACGATTTACTGGGACGACGGCCCCCTCTCATCCCGACGACGAGAAAACTCTCACAGAAGCAATGTCTCGCATCGACAGCGTGGTTCAATATCTAGCAAGCTTTAAAGAAGCTGACTTTTCTGGATCGTCGCAAAGGAAGATCACGAACCCTCGCTGGGAATCAAAGTGGATGACGGGTGAAGACTTCTTCCATCAATATGCGGCGCCGAATGTGTATTTTCATGTGACGACTGCCTACTCGATACTTCGCCACAACGGCGTAGAAATCGGCAAAAGTGCCTACCTCGGCGATCTCTCGTTTCAATGATAGAAATTCCGGTTCTTTTCCAAAGTCGCGAAGTTGTCGTCGTGGACAAACCGGTGGGTATCTCGGTTCACAACGGCGAATCTGCGGAATTTGAATCGGATCTCATTTCTGTTTTGTCATTGCAGTTGGAAATTTCAAATCTGTTTCCGGTACACCGCCTCGACAAAGAAACAAGCGGCCTTCAAATTCTAGCGGTTTCTAGCGAAGCCGCATCGATTTGGGCCCAGGAGTTTCAGAATGATCGAGTTAGAAAATTCTACGAAGGCATCACGAGGGGTGCCCTTAAGGATCACGAAGGGACTTGGCTAAAGCCAATAACCGACCGTTCCGAGGGCCGCGTAAATCCCGCAGGATTATCAAGCAATCGAGTTCAGGCCGAAACGCGGTTTCGGGTTCTTGGTTCCAATAAATATTTTTCCCGAGTGCGCTTCGAGTTAGTCACGGGTCGACAGCACCAGATCCGCAAGCACAGCGCCCTTCACAAGCATCCGCTTGTCGGTGACCGGCGATATGGCGACAGGATTTACAATCAAAGAATGTCCGACCTTTACGAAACAGACCGAATGTTTTTGCACAGTACCCGAATCGAGATGCGCGGACAGACGTTTGCGTCGCCCGCACCTCCTGAGTTTGATACGCTGGTGACGTTAGAATCCGGGGCTTAGGAGAAAGATGAAAACCGCAATGCTCACAATCGCTGTATTTACCGGTGCTACGCTTTTTGCGGTCTTCCTTTTGTATATGAAGGCGTCGACAGAATTCGGCGACCTTCCAGATGGCGATCGACTTTCGCGAATCCAAGCCTCGCCCCAGTTCAACAAAGAAACCGGCAAGTTTCAGAATCGAAATCCGCAAGACTTTCAAAGCAACATGCCCTTCTTCAAGCTGTTGAAACTTTACTTTTTTGGACCAGAAATTCGTGTCCCCACAGCCGATCTTCCCACGATGACGCCTATCATGAGCGATTTTCTAAAGCCCGCTACAGATGCGTCTGATGTCCACATTATTTGGCTTGGTCATTCGACAGTTCTTTTGCGAATCGCAGGCAAAACTTTAATGATTGATCCGGCACATTCAAAACGTGTTGCTCCGGTTTTTTTTCTAGGGAACCGCTTCCAGAAATCACCCCTTTCCCTCGAAGACTTGCCTAAAATCGATTTGGTTTTGATTTCTCATGATCATTACGATCACTTGGACCGCACTTCACTGCAGAGCATTGTTGAAACTGCGGGTAAGGACGCGACGTATATTATGCCCCTCGGTGTTGGCGCACGAGTTGAAAGCTTTGGGATTCCGGCAGGCCAAATCGTAGAATTAGACTGGTGGGAATCCTATGGCGAAAAGGAGAGTATCAAGATTACCGCGACACCGTCTCAACATTTTTCTGGACGCGGTTTAAGCGATTCGCTCAAGACACTTTGGGCGGGATTTGCGATTGAAACGGACCTGGTAAAAGGTTTTTACAGCGGTGACACCGGCTACCACACCCACTTCAAAGAAATCGGCGATCGCTTCGATGGGTTTGATTTTGCTCTGCTAGAATCAGGACAATACAATCAAATGTGGCAATATGTTCACCTGCTTCCAGCGGAAGTAATCCAGGCGGCGATCGACCTTCGAACAAAACAGTTTTTGCCTATGCACTGGGGCATGTACAACTTGTCCATCCACGACTGGTTTGATCCGATCGAGTCTGTTTCGACTTTGGCAGAAAAAGCCAAGTTTCAATTCGCGCCAAGCCGCAAGAAAATAATTTTACTTAATCGCTCTGCGTTCAATTTCCAGAAGCCGAGCTTTCATTTTCAGTCCACCTGCATAGCCACCTAGAGTTCCGTCGCTGGCGACCACACGGTGGCAGGGTACGATAATCGGAAGAGGATTTCGACCGTTTGCAGAGCCGACAGCGCGGAAAGCCTTTCCCGCTCCGAGTTTTTCCGCCTGCTCGCGGTAAGAAATGGTTTTACCGTATGGGATTTCCGCAAGCGATCGCCAAGCCCTCAATTGAAACTCTGTTCCATTCGCTTTCGTTGGCAAATTAAAATTCACGCGCTCGCCGCGAAAGTACTCTTCCAATTGGGTCACCGCTTCTGTGAGAACTGAGCAAGCTTTGCCGCCGGATTTAAATTTTAATGACGGCTTTGAACCGCCAAGACCAACTGACAAAAGCGATTTATCATCGCTGACCAGGTGTAATTTCCCGATCGGGCTTTGCATAGCGACATAGTAAAGCTCTGTATTTTTCACGGGCCCCCCTTCGAACTAGTACTGTAATTCGCATCGACCTTCCACAGGGGAAAGTCCAAAACGCGCACTCATGCTTTCATGGGGATTCGAAGAGAAATCAAGTCGGATCAACTTAACCAGGAATTCTTCCGCCGTAATTGAATAGCCCTCGCCTAAAATTGGCGGACAGGCAGTTAAAGTCTTTCGCACAATGTCGAGCCGGTTTTGAAGTTCCAAGCTTAAGGCGATTACAACACGGCGAAGATTTGAATCACGGCTGGGCGTGGAGAATAAATGGTACTCTTTGGATACAAGACAAGCGCCTTTTTCGCTCCCTGACTTCGACCGATTGACCAGGTACTGAAATCCCAGCTGAACCACATCCTGGCGCGCGTGGGCCATTCGGCAGAAGTCTTGTGAAAGGCGAGTGACCCGCTCGTTTTTAGATTCTGCGCCAACGTCTTTTGCAAGGAGCCCACGCACTGACTCTTCAAACGAACTAATCCAATGGTTGAGCTCAAACGCATTTTGCGTTTCACGCTGCGATTGATTCGCAAAATGAACCGCAGGCTTTACGTAACCTGGCTGAGCTTCGAATCCGACGCCAATATTTTGTGGCCAGATCCAGCGACGGAACCCTGTTGTCTCTTCCCGCGGGACCACTCCCAAAGTGGTAATCGTAATCATTTGCCGAACCGCTGCCGGCATCCAAGACCCTTGCAGCTCTACGACGCCCGTTGGACGTACTCGTTTTACAATCTCAACGTGTCCTGGCTTTAACCAAATCGTCCCAGGAACGACGGCACTTTTTGAAATTTCAATTGGCTAAGTATGTTTCGCGAGAGAACCCGTCCAGGTCCGACTGACTATTGATTCGATCGAGAAACGCCTTCACGCGCTCGACGGGGTCCAATATCGAATCAAAATCTTTTGTCGTATTTGCGAACTGGGCCTGGCGATCTCGACTGCCCGAGATCGCGAACGGAAGGCTATTCTTAAAAGAAAAAATGACTCTTGCCGCATACACTGCGTCCGCACAATCGGTCTCGATGCCAGCCCACTCGTTTTCCAGGAAAAAACGCTCGTGAAAAGAGTTGGAAATCCAATCACCATATTCTTTTTCCCATTGATCATCCCACGCCTCAGTCGCAACCCAAACTTGAGCTGATGCCAAACTCGGAACCAGAAGCCAGGCAGTCAAACAGCCGACGAGAGAAATAGCAAAAAAGAACCGGAGCAAATGTCTGGACATGCGATATGTGAATGCAGGACAGAGGCCCATATTTTTTCGACGAAACAATCACCGCCAAAAACGACGTCTGAGATGTCGAAACAGTCGACAACAATGAAGGATTGACAACCTGAACTCGGTAAAATCAATTAACTCGCTGTGGGGTTAGTGGTACTCCCGCGACAGCACCCACTCCCAGACGTCGCCGTCTTCCTGATGCCCAACCAAACCAACTAGGGAAAAGCCATTTTTTTCAAGAACGCGCGTAGATGCGCCCTTGGATGGCTCGGTGTAAGCGGTGACGGTGAGATCGCGATCTTCCTTCAGTGCGATTTGAACCAGCGCTTCCGTCATTTCGGTCGCGACTCCGCGACCTTCAAACTCGGGAAATGTGTAACATTCAATTTCAATTCTACCGAGTTCGGGAGGTGCCCGAAAGCCGCACGTGCCTACACAGCTGCCGTCGACGATCGCGAGATAATTGAGCCAAGGCTCTTCAAAGCCTCGAGTCTTGTACGCCTCGGAAGTCGTTTCGCAAACGTCTTGCGAAATTTCATCCAAAATTAAAGTCGACTCGATATCGTCGCCAGCAATGGATCCATCTTCTAAAATTTTAATCAGTTCGATGCGTCCCATATGACCCCTAGATCGTGTCAAAAGTCTGCATAGTCTCGGGATGAACCAAAACGTTCGCCGACTTGTAGATTCTAGGAGTCGAGTACAACGCCTTCATCGCTTTCCATTTTGACATGACTTTAAACGACTCGGGAAATTTCTTTAACAATGCCACGTGGATCTTTTTGGCATGTCGAGGACTGACCGTCGGAAAAAGATGATGTTCCACATGGTAGCCAAAATTCAACGTGAAGAATTCGACAACTGGGTGATTTGTTACTGTCAATGAATTCACCAACGGATCGTTTTCACTCGTTAAGGGGCTAAGGTTATGATTTGTCGCGATGTAGCTCACCAGCAAGTAGTTCTGCGCAGCAATTGGAAGAACTATCACCCAAAGCCAATTTGCCGGACCCGCATAGATCGCTGCAGCACCCATTATGGCCATTTGAAGAGCAAGCTCAATCGACACTTTGCGATGATTCATACCAGCGAAAACGCCGTTGCGAAATCGTAAGTAAATCTGTGCAACGAACTCGTGAAACGAAAGCCAGAAGAAGAAGTACAAGGCGCTCCGCTTGTGTCCCGAACCAGGAGTGTACGGAAAAATCGTCTGGACAAACTTACTGCTCTTGTAAATGCGAAGTGTTGGAAACGCATCGGGATCGCGAATTGTCTGCTGGGTTTTTCCGTGGTGCAACCGATTGTGCACGAAGCGCCAATAGGTGGGTGAAATCAGAAAAGGCATTAATCCGAAAAAGCCCAAAGCATTTTGCAGCCGTTCGTTTTTCACGATGCTTCCGTGAAGTAGCTCGTGCGTGACAAAACCTAAAATTCCGTTGGCAAGACCAATTGTAATACCGATTGCCAACTTTGCAAACCAAGGCAACTCGAGGGCGACGATTGCATAGAAACCAAAAACCGCGACACTCACGCATGCGGCGAACCAACCGAGTCGTAACGGATTAAGTTCAAAAACCTCAGCTCCTAGAAACGGCATTATCTCTCGACGATAAAAGCCAATATTTTTCAACTCATTCGAATTCGATTCAATCTTGGAACTGATTATTTCGATCGTCGAAGGCGCTGGTGTTTTTGGATCGGAAACGCATGTCGATTCTATCGTCAAATTCATGAAAGGGACGGTATCGGAAGTTTACGGAAATGAAGATATTTGACGCATAAAGCCAGGTGCTTTCTGGTCCGCATTCCGATAAGTTCGAACTCGATGAAGCTACGAGCCGTGAGCGACCTCCAAAAAGCCGTTATTTTAATCACTTGTTTGCTATTTCTTAACACGGCCTGCGCTTCAAACTCCAATTGGAGAACGGCGAGCCGCGAAAGCATGGGTATCGCAGCTGACCCAAAGACTGTTAAAGAACCGATTGTTCAGGTCTATTCGGCGCGAACATTTGGTTGGCGAAAACATTTTGCCGTCCACACTTGGATTGCGACAAAAGCAGAAAATGCCGACCACTATCTCACCTACCATGTGACCTCGTGGGGTGGTCGGTCGACCGGTCGATCGATTGTCATAAAAAAAGATCTACCGGACCGGCGATGGTATGGAGCTGACGCTACTATGATAGCGGAACTTCGTGGCGTGCGTGCCGGTAAGGCGATTCTAAAAATTGAAGCAGCAGCAAAAGAGTATCAATATCAAAATTTCTATCGAATGGTGCCAGGTCCCAACAGCAACAGTTTTATTTCCTATCTTTTAAGAAATGCACCTGAGATCGGTGTCGAACTCCCACCAAACGCCATCGGTCGAGATTGGCTTGAGGGCGGCGCGCTTTTCGGGGTGTCTGAGTCTGGAACTGGATTTCAATTTTCCATTCTTGGAGTTTTAGGTTTTACGCTCGGGCTAGCTGACGGAATTGAAATAAATTTGCTCACAATGACGTTCGGCTTGGATCTCTGGAGACCGGCGCTCAAGTTGCCATTTATTGGCCGAGTCGGCTTTGAAGATGATCCTGTCTCATTTTGAGACAGACTAAATTGTGCGTGTTTGCCGACGCTTCGTCGATGAGTCGGCAACCCGCCTATAATATAGATGCTGCTGAATGTTCATCTCGACGGCATCGCACAGAGAACCAAGACTTTTGCAGCACCGAATTTGCAATGACTTAAATTGCAATAGCTAAAAATGCACTGGCTTAAAGTACTCGCTGAGTTTCTCGAAGCAAGGGGTCTAGAATGCAAAAGCTTTTTTCTTCTCTCAAAGCTCTGATCGCCCTTGCCTCCCTTGTGACTGCTTCCGCAGCGTGGAGCTCCGCTCAACCTCAGTTCATTCCAGAAACGCTTGGGGATGCGCAAAAACGAATTCGCATCGATCATGCCCAAGAGCTTTTGGGTCGCCATTATTCTCGTAGCCAAGTAAAATATGGCGAAAACGTTAAAAAAATAAACTCTCAAATTTATCGATGGACCAAAGATCGACTACCTAAAACCTATCGCCCCCAATACGCGAAAATCGCACAAACTATTATCGACGAAAGTCTGAAGCATGGATTTGACCCGGTGTTTTTACTTTCTGTCATTCAAAGCGAGAGTCACTTCAATCCAGACGCCAAGGGGCTGCACGGGGAAATCGGATTGATGCAAATTCTGCCGCCGACCGGCAAGTGGATGGCAGAAAAGTCTGGCCAGAAATGGATCGGCCCAAAAACATTGAAAGATAACGTCGCTAATATCCGTCTCGGTGCCGCCTACTTTGCGTTTCTAAGAGACCGCTTTGATATGCACGCGCGCTTGTACATTGCTGCCTACAATATGGGTCAACACAATGTTGACTCCGCTCTTGAGAAAAAGATTTGGCCGAAGGACTATCCAGGCGTCGTCATGAAAAATTACATAGAGTTCTATAATGCCTTGGAAGATTCGAAACGCGCACCTACTTCAATTCAAGCACGTCGCTAGTGAGACATCGCTCGATCCAAACGACGCGATAGTTTCACAAACGGTAAGCCGATCAGCAAGTACACCGCGGCGGTCATCACTCCGATACCAAGATAGTTAAAATTCGCTGACGCCAATTGCCCGTAAATGGAGGTCAGTTCAACCATCGTGATGACGGAAACCAAACTTGAATCCTTTAACAAGGCAATGAAATCATTGGTCGACGGCGGTAGAGCGACACGCATCGCCTGCGGGAAAACGACATATCGCAAACTTTGCCATTGTGACAGACCAAGCGCTCTAGCCGATTCGAGCTGCGCTTTAGGAACTGACAAAATACCGGCTCGATAGTTTTCAGCCTCGCAAGCACCATAGTTCAGACCAAGACCAATCACTGCTGCCCAAAAAGGTTCAAGCCGAATGCCCAGATGCGGCAGCCCGTAGAACAATAGAAAAAGCTGAATTAAGAGGGGCGTTCCACGAAACAATTCAATATATATCGTGGTCGCAGAGCGAAGCAGTGTGCCTCCATAAAGCCGCGAAACAACCGCGATGAGCCCGACGGCCATCGCGACGAACATGGATGTTACAGAAACTTGTAGTGTCGTCAGAGCGCCACGCGCCAGGAAGGGTAAATAGGAAAGGTAACGTTCAAGTCTTTGCGTCCAACCGCTCTCGCTGGCCTGCGCGTTTCGAAAACTTTGATAAGCGACTGCGTCCTTCAATGGAAATGAAGAGTAAGACAAGCCTAACTGTTTAGCCGTTTCTTCGTTCCACAATCCCCAACGTTGAAAGATCTCGGTCAAAATCCCTTCCGTCGCGAGCTCATTCAACGCTCGATCAATTTCTCCTGCGAGTTTTGCGGAGTCCGATCTTAGGGCGATTCCGTATTTTATTTGACCAAAGCTTTCTTTGACATGCTTGAGCTTAAGATTTTCCGTCGCATAGTATAGCGCGATAGGTTGATCCAAAAAAACGGCGTCCAGCCGCCCAATCGACAGATCGTGATAGGCGTGAATTTCGTCGCTATAAGAAACCACTTCTAGCGGAATTTCCAAGGACGAAAGCATGCGGCTGGCCAGCGAGGCAGCCAGTGTTCCCACCCGTTTCCCGGAAACGTCCTCAAGCTTTTCGATTCCCGTTTCACTCTCTCTTACTGTCAGCGCCTGACTAGTAACATAGTAAGGTTTCGAAAAGTGAACCGTGCGATTTCTCTCTTCGGTAATTTCAATTCCATTAATAACTAGATCATAATCAGCGCGGCGAAGCCCTTCGATCAATCCATCCCAATTATTCTGTACAAAGATGGGCTTTTTCCCAAGTCGCCCCGCTAGAGCTTCTATGAGTTCAACTTCAAAGCCGATCAATCGTTCTGGATTTGACGGATCCCGAAATACGAAAGGCGCACCGCTCTCTGCGTCCGCCGCCCACCTTAGCTCGTTGCCGGACGCAAAAGCTGGAGAACAACATAGCAATGCAAGAACAGTCGACAGACCGGCAATTAACACGCTCATGAATTTGGTGAAGGCACCCAAATAGCTACGCGTTTCACCATTTTGAGGATTAGAAAATATCTGCTCAGGCGGCCCCTCTTCGATCAGCTTTCCATTGTTCATGAATAGAACTCGATCAGAAGCCTCGCGCGCAAACCGGATCTCATGAGTTACTACGATCTGGGTCAACCCATCAGACTTGAGATCTCTCATGACTCCTAGCACTTCTTGAACCAAACCGGGATCAAGCGCGCTTGTAGGTTCGTCATAGAGTAATATTTCGGGTTTCAGAAGCATTGCCCGCGCAATCGCGGCGCGCTGTTGTTCTCCTCCCGAAAGCTCCCGCGGACGTCGAAGTGTTTTTTTCTCCAAACCTACCTTTTCTAAAAGTTTTAAAGCCTGCACGCGGGTCTCATCAGCTTCTTTGGTTCCGGGCTTCAACCGAAGGACAACTCTCGGGGCAAGCAGCATGTTTTCTAAAAGGTTTAAATGGGGAAACAGGTTAAACGATTGAAAGACCATACCGACTTTTTTTCGAATCAGTTGGGCGGTGTCTTCAAACGCACGCTTGCCTATTTCTTGGGAGCTTTTCAAATCTAACTTTTCCGACGCTAATTTGTAGGAAATCCGACCCTCGTCAAAATCCTCGAGGCCGTTGAGGCACCGGAGAAAGGTCGATTTGCCACAACCAGACGGGCCAATCAATGTGATAAGCTCACCCGCTTTAATCGACACTTTGAACGCGTCTAGTACCCGCTGCTGCTGAAAGCACTTCGTAAGCTGGTCTGTTTCCAGAATCACGTTGGTACTTTTTCCTCTAGCTCGGAAATGCGCCGCCGAAGATCGACAGCGTTTCTCAGCACAGCGGTGTTCTTCATATAATCAGACAGCGGCTGCACCGGAAGGCCTGCGTAGGCGCCCGGAACATCAATATTCTTGGTCACGCCTGCTCGATGTACGAGGACCACATCATCGCAAACATTCATATGATCTAATACTCCTGTTTGGCCGCTGGTCATCACCCGGTTTCCAATCTTGGTTGAACCAGCCACACACAACATTGCCGTCAACAAGCAGTCCTCGCCAATTTGAACCCCGTGGGCAATGTGACAGAGGTTATCGATTTTCGTACCAGCGCCGATTCTTGTGATGTGGTAGGCCGCTCGATCAACGCAGCAACCTGCCCCTATTCGAACGCGATCTTCAAGAACCACGATCCCAGTTTGGGGGATCGCGTGACTTTTTCGTTTTGCGTCTTGTGCGTAACCAAAACCTGCGGAACCGATCACTGTACCTGCTTCTATCACCACATCGTCCCCAAGGACACAGCCATAGCCGATGACGGTTCCAGGATGCAAAACACTGTTTTCGCCAATCCAAACATCATTTTCCACAACGGCACCCGCCATGATTCTTACACCGCGAGAAATTATCGTACCTGCTCCTACCACAGCCCTGGGCTCAACAATCACCGATTTATCAAGAATCGCAGTCTCGTGGATGACGGCCGTCGGGTGAACTCCGACCCAGCCACTTCGAGAAAAATCTCGAGACAAAAAGGTCTGTTTAAAAAAAGCATGAGCCAAGGGAACAGCGTGAACCGTTAAAACATTAGCGCCAGCAAGGACTTTAAATGCGTCCGCCAATTTCGCACTTGTCACAACCATGCCGGGCTTGACCCGTTCGGACACACGTTGCATGACCAAACTAACCACGTCCGGCTTATCCACGAAAATCATGTCTCCGTGCTCGAAGTGCTCGACAGCCGAAATTCTGCCAATCACGGCATTGCGGTCGCCAGTGAAGTCGACAATCAACTCTTGTCCACCTAGCTGTTTTCCGGTTGCGACCTTGATTTCGTTAATCACTGTCTCAATTTTCAAATCTATTTTCGGTTGCAATGAAGTCGGACGTTGATAAATATCTTCAGCGCTAAATTTCATGCGAAAATCAAATCATGACCGCATGGCAAGACGCAACCCGTGTCGCTTCATGGTTTGGGTAAGTTGGTTTGACTAAACACTGCGATTTGCCCAATCTGATTCACATGGACATTTCGAAGCTAGAAGAACGAGTAAAGCTACTTGAGCACAGTCTTGGGCAGAAGCTAGAACGCAACCCCGACCAACGCCTTGCTTCAAACGCATGGCTCTCTTCTATTGCGATCATTTGTTTTATCTTGGCTGCGGGTTTACTCATCAAAGTTTCAATCGACTCGGGGTGGTTGACACCAGAAAGACAAATGGGGCTCGCCGCGCTCATCGGACTTGGACTAGCTGGTGCCGGCTTGGCGTTTGGAACTAGTTCCAACCCACATGTGAACTTGCTCCCGGGTGCAGGTATCAATGTTTTATTTTTAACGAGCTTTGCTGCTCATCGGCTATATGCACTAATCCCGTCGGAAATCGCAGTGGCCGTCACCAGTATTTTTTCCGGCGTCTGTTTGTGGCTTTACACCGAACTAGAACACGACATATACGCCGTAACTGCAGCGCTCGGCGCCTACGTTATACCGATTGTTTTTGGCTACAGCTTTGAAACATCATTTACGGTCACTTACTTTGTCATGTGCTCGCTTGCATTTTCAGCCATCTCCGTTTGGATGAAATCGCGGATGTTGACAATGATATCTGCCTACCTTGCGATTCTGTCTACTTCCTACGTTGGCTTAAAAACCTCGGCCGACCTTCTTATTGCAATCATCCTTGCCATTCACTTCCTGGTTTTTTCGATTGGTACCTACCTTTACACGGCCCGTACGAACAGCCCCCTCACCGAAAGAGAAGGCTGGAGCTTTTTGCCAGTTCTCTTGATTTTTTATTCGATGGAGTTTTATTTCATCGACCGCATTCACCCGGGCTTAAGTTCCCCTGTCGCGGTTCTTTCTGCCTTTGTTCTTCTTGGGCTTTACCTTTATGCAAAAAAACAATTTCCCGATCGGAGTCTCGGTAGCCAGTCGGTAATTTTAACTTTTCTTTCATTGACGTTGATCCACGCGGTTTACATCGAAATTGTTCCCAGCGTCATCCGTCCGTGGATTCTTCCAATTCTATTTCTCGTTTTTGCCTTCAGAAGTTCCATCCGAATACCCACATTGGAATTCAAGGGCCCTCTTCGGATTCCGATCATCGCGTTCGGCATTGCACTAACTGCAGAGTATATTGGGATCGCATTTCGGCTCTTCGCTGATTTAGGTAACCACCAAGACAAAGTGGTATTTCCCCTTGGGATCGCCTGCGCGATCGGCCTATGGCTAAGCCTCATGGTGGGATTTAAAAATGCTGAACGTCTTTTAAGCCGCTGGCGCTACTTCTTTTTCGCAGGAGCGCATTTGCTTGCGACTTTGCTCCTAGCTCGAATAGTTCCGCCTAATATTCTTTGGCTCGCTTGGCTTTGCTATGGGCTTGGAATCATCGCCTATGCCAAAGCCACAACGGATTCCATCGCGATGAAATCAGCTTGGTTTGTCGTCATTCTCAGCGCCGGAAAGTTTCTCCTTATCGACGCGCGACTCGTCTTTGATTTTTAACCAAAGCGCGAAGCTGCTCTAGCTCAGTATTCAAGTAGCCCTTGGCGTTTGGTGAAAGCGCATGAAACTCAAGAATTCGGTGAAGTGCTTTCGTGTACCGTTGCATTTTAATCTCTAATCTTACCAACCCCGCTGTAGCCTGAACTGGCAGCTTGCTTGCGGGGGTTAGGTCTATAGCCTTTTTGTAAATGCTCATTGCTTCACTAATACGATGTTTGGACTCGAGCAAGGCAGCGTACTCGAGGTGCGCTATCAAGTGTTTCCCACCGGCCTTGAAATACCTGGCATATGATTCTGACGCTAGATCATTTTTCTCGAGGCGGAGCTGCATCGAGGCGATCATTCTAATAGCATCCGGATCTTTCGTTTTAAGATAAACCTGCTCGAAGGAGTTTTCGACACAGCTCCATTGCCCGATCGAAATACACGCCGTCGCTAAATCCGAATATCCACCAGCAGATAAAAGCCCGGTTGCTTGGCGAAATCTAAGAAACGGAACTGAAAACGAGTGCTGCCCCCACTTTAAAAAGTGCAGCGCTAACACCAAAACGCCTAGCGCCGAGATTGCCATTCGAATCGAGGCACGGATATCTCGCTCATGCGCCATTTCACGCTCAACGATCCGATCTTTCCAGCCGCAAGTACAAATGACTTGCTGCTCGCCCTCGTGTTTTTCATTGCAGACAGCGCAATAGAGTTCGGAATTCATAACGACCATCCCCTTTGTAAGCCACGCCTATGCGCAGACCACAGCCTCATTCCATGCAACCAAGAGTCCACGCCGCGCGCCCCCCTCCCCTGTTTTTTACGCCCTGGCACGGATGGATAGACTAGAACTTCGACAGTCTCAAATTATCGCCAATGTATTTACAAACTGTGTTGAATCCAGCAGATTCTAACGGCACCAGTTGGCTGGTGTGATGACGCGCTTAATTGATTGGGCCTGCATATAGAGAAAGTCATTTCGGGACGTAATTCTTAGACGCTGGTCTCGAGGTGAAAAATTAAATATTCCTCGGAACTGACCTCGCCCTTGGGTATCCAAGAGAATCTGGCCACGATCACCCTTTAACTCCCAGTGTATTGTTCGCGAGGCCAACGGCTTCATGTCGTCGTAGCGAAGTGGCGTTGATACGGTTCCTTCCGAATCTCGGCAAAGAAGCTGAAAACCGACGACGACAAAAAGATTTTTTCGGCATTGATGAGTGGAAGAATAGCCATAGCCCACATCACAGGTCGCGAACTCCTTTTCTACGTAACCAAAATCAGCCAACGGCCGGGTCATTCCGAGTGACTTTTGCAAACCATCATAATCGACGATGACTGGTGCTGTTTCTCCGGAATGATACACTCGACGTTCCCGCAGCTCGGGAAACATTTCAGTGTCGGATTGTGAGTCTGAACTTGAGTCAGTGGTACTTGTGCACGCAGAAAGCAGAGCAGCGAAAGCTGCCATTGCAAAAATATTTTTCACTTTTTCGTCCTAGCAAGAGCCTGCATCACTTTTTCACGCACAACGTCCTCAGAAACAGATTCGATTTCTACGGACTTCAGCCTCGATCGCAATCCGCTTGTCAAAGTCACCGACCGCTTCGGCAGCTGAAGAGCTTCCACGACAAAGCGAAGCACTTCATCATTGGCCTTTCCGTCCACCGGAGGAGCGTGGATACGGATTTTAAGGGACTGCCCGTCTGGCCCGTCGAACAGCCCTAAAACTTCCGAACGTTTACCACCCGGCTGTACATAGAGATGCAAATGAACTTTTCCAGCTTTAACGGTAATCACTGTTAATGTTCGTCGCGCTGCGAAGGATTCGCAAATCCTTTTTCATAACTGCGGCTTCCGCCCGAGCCAGGACGCAGGTGAAGTTTTATTAGCTTTTGCGGCATCGCACCTCGCGTGAAGGACTTTCGCGGGCCACCTTCGCCTAATATTAATCGTGAAGCTTGAATTTGAATTTTTTGAACTTGTCCCATGCTGTGGACGGTTAGCCCCGACGGATCTGAACAAAATCTGGCCGGCCCTGTCCGCATCACGCCATAGAGATCTAGAAATCCAGAAGTGTAAAATGTAAGTACGTAGGTGGATGGTTCATCAGAATTCGTATCTACAAAAACATCGAAGAAGGAGCCGGCAGTTTCGTTAACATATCCCACTTTGAACTTCTCAGGAAAAAAGTCCTTCAACTTTACGAGTTCAGGATGGGCCATCAACTCGTTTGGCGTCGAGGCGCAAGTAGAGTCTTCGGCGTTTGCGCCAAACGCCGCGAACGTTAAGAAAACCGGTAAAACAAATCGAACACGAACTGGGCGACCCACGGATCGAACCTCACTGCTAACTCCAGTCTACCGCGCAATTGAATATCCGATGCCAGA
Source organism: Deltaproteobacteria bacterium (assembly GCA_017302795.1). Classification (GTDB taxonomy): domain Bacteria; phylum Bdellovibrionota; class Bdellovibrionia; order Bdellovibrionales; family JAMPXM01. Next base: position 35,553 of record JAFLCB010000017.1, read on the forward strand.
TTGCGGAAAACACGGACCTTTGTCTCGGTTTGAGGCACTACCGAAAACAAGTTTCAATTCGGGAATTCTGCTTTCACAATAGATAGAGCATGCTGCGTAGAACTCTATTTCCCGTTACGACCATCTACATCTTCTCTTCGTCACTTTTGGTAGCAGGAATTTTGCTGCCGAACGCCGGCACCGCGAGTCCACGCTCGGGATCGGAAACCAAAGCGTCCGTTATCAAAACCGAAGTTAGTCGCGACCTTTACCTCAAACGTTTAAAAGTCGAACTTCAAAGAAATCTTTGTACTGAAACATCGCTGTTGGGTTGTTTCAAAATTTCGAAATCGGACTGTCACCAAGTGATCGGTTTAAGCTTTGGCGTTTGCGCCAAAAATGCAAACGTACCTGCGATCGTATCGCTTTCCGGCGAAGACTTGTTGATCGCCGAATCCGTCGGCGGTTGTGTTTCCGAAAAACTTGGCGAAAAGTATCAAGACAAATTTTTAGAGGGATCTGAATGCGCAACAAGAAAGTAATAGGCTTTCCGATGATTCTCTTGTGTGTTTTCACTTCTGCGATTTCAGAACAGCAAGTTCTCGCCGAAACTGTCTCCGCCTCGGAGTGTCTCCCTGGCTGGAACGCAAAAATGGAACGACTTCGGGCTGCGCAGCGGGCGCACTCCTGTTCTGGCTCTGCCACCATGACGGAATGTCGAGCTCTCATGGGCTTAGGAGCTGTCGGCATTGCGGCCGCCGCTAAGACCCTTGGTACGCTTGCCTCCCGCAAAGCGGCTTTAGCAGTGCGAGATGCTGAATTTCGCCCATGTCCTCTTCCAGGTAAATCGACGGTTCAACTGCCGCACATTCTTCCGGGTCTTAACTTATTCGTCAGCACGGCCTGGGCCTCTTGCACACCGAGAATTGAAATTGAACAAAGTCAAATTTCGAATGCTATTTCCGAAGTTGCAGATGAAGTAGAATCCACGCTGAACGAAGCAAAGGCCTCCCTCAAGGCGATGGAAGAACTTGATACGGAATTGGCTGGCCTAGATGAACCGACACGAATTGCGAAAAGTAAACCAGTTCTTGAAGCTTCGGTGCGTGGCCATCAAGCTGAGTTCGAAAAAACTCAAAGAGGTTATGAACAAGCTCGCGATCGACTGGGATATCAAGCGGAGGCTGACAAGCAATATTTTGCTAAACAGGAGAAAGATCGTCTCTTTCGAGAATTCAAAGCGATGTTTCGTGCCACCTTCGGTAAGCCTTACGATGAAGAGCTAGACTACAATATAGATTATAGGTCCGATCGAAACCTTGCCCCGCACCAACAGGAAAAATTCAAAGCACTATTTAAAGAAATCGAAGCTGCGTCGACTAAAGAATTTAACGCCAGGATAGAATTGCAAAAAATCGAACGAGATCCTCAAGTACAAAGATTGAAGGCGCAGGCAGAATCGTTGAATTCGCAGACCAACCGAATCAGAAGCATGAACAATAATCCAGGCGACTACAGCAAATCTCTTTCTGAGCAAACCAAGGCTTTGCGGGCATCGGTTGCAGAACTAGAGAAGTCGAAGGAAGCTCTTCGCGATTTTCAGGTCGCGACAAAAGCTGCAAAATCCAGCGGCGATCTTTTTGCAATTGCTGATCGTCTGCGCAGTTTTGTTCCTAAAGACTTTCTCGCCGATCCAGCGAAACGAGCGCTTGCGGAAGCGATGACGGGATTAAGAGCAACCATGGAGGCTTTAGTCCACATCGAAGGCAAGATGACAGACGCCTCCCATAATTTAATTGCAAAATGGACCGCGCATCTTCCAAAAGCAAGTGCGGGCCTCAGAACAACGGCCTCGCTTGCAGCAAAGGGAATCGCGTTTGTCGGCGGCAGCTTTGTCAGTCTTGCGACCTTTGCGAGCAACGAATTCGCTGGCGGTTGCCCTGGCACGCCAAGCTCTGCAAATTTTCCTGCAGATCCCGACAAAGGATGTTCGAGAGATTTTTCGTTCGATAATCCCTCAGCTGCGAAGCTTGCCGCGTTGGACTCCAAAGATCTCTGCGAAATGGCAAAATCGAATCCCATGGCAAGCGCAGAGATCGATCAGATGATCGCGGCAAACTATGATCGGTATTACCCCGGGGTCAGAGGTCAGTGCGGTAATCCGCTGAAGCTAAGTTCATCGCGCTGGGGTAACCTCACATATGATGGCAAAGAAACTCTGTTTACGCCGACCGGTGAGAGTAAACCTGTTTCAATTAGTTACGACGAGCGAGGAAACGAGACGTCAGTGAAGCTTCCAAAATTCAATCGAAGCGCCGGAAGTGAAAAAGTGAACTGGGGCGAAAGTGCCCCGATTGGATATGGGGACCGTCATGTGAAAGCGACGGCCATTTATCGCGATATGGTTCGGCCTATTCTTGCTGAAGCGAGTGCCTGCTGTTCCGGATCAGGAGTCACGCCGCCCGTTTCTGATTGTGCGCGTTGGGGCCTGACCGGCGGAGCTGGAAGTGGCAACCAACCGCTACAACGAGGCGGACCAACGGGGCGCTAAAAGCGAACGCCAAGACCTGCGCCAAAGAATGCTCCACCACTGATAGTGATTCCGTCACCCATCGCAACGAAGTTCGATCCCTCAATGGAAAGCATCCAATTGGGCCCTAACCAAAAGCGTGAACCAACGATCACTTGGCCATAATTGTACTGAGCACTACTAACTGTGAAGGCCGTTTGGCCGGTATCGGCATTTCGGAACTCGACGGGATCAGTTGAAACTTGAACGAATCTTCCGGTCGCATAGGGTTCGAAAAACCCAGATAAATAGCTCACCATCAAATCACCGTAGTAGTGATTTCCGCCCAAAGAACTTCCAGCTCCAATGGCACCCGCTAACGAAAATCCTCCGGAGCGGCCATTGATTATCGAATATTTTCCTCGGATGCCGAAACTCAAACTTTCCCAATGAATTCCAAAATCAAAATTTTCAGTGACCCCAGCATTCCACTTCAAGACGTAACCAGCCTGACCATATCCGGCTATGATCTCATGATCACCTTTGCCGACAGAACGGCTTGCTGCACTTTGCGATCGGACCCTGATCTAAAGACCTAGACGTTTCAATTTTGCCCATAAAATTTGGCACTTTTCGCGAAGTCCACTTGGATACGAATTAGACTTTTCAGGCCGTGAAGTATTCTGCGAATCTGATACGACTTGTGGCGACGTTTCGTTTACCACCTTTTCGACGGATGCAAGCGGATCTAGTCGACTTACACGTGCTTGGATTTTGCTTTCGATCTCCGGGGTCCATTCGCCACTGAGCTTCAAGGCTTTCTCTAGCGATTTCGGCGCAAAAGCATTAAACTGCCTTTTTAACTCTGGCTGATCACTTGATTCGACGGCATCTGCGACCGCCTCAAACGCAGCCATTGAACGAGTACGAAAGAGCGGCGTAAACCCAGCATCACCGAGAGGTCGAAACGTCGTTGGTTTCCCGTGGTTTTTTATTAGCCTCACCACTTCGTCGGTGACACCCGGCAAAGAGTGGAGATCTGCAAAGTCAATAAGACTGGCGGCGCCGTGACTTTCGAATTGCGTGACCTTTCGAATGATTGCGGATGGGTGACTTTCAGCTATTTTTCTCGCCGCTTCCAACGCCTGACCTCGATAATGCCGTTTGTAAGTATCATCATTGGGATCGGCGTGTCTCATCTCGTCCGCCATTGCGCGTTCGACGACGTACAATGCATCGCTGGTCGTTTCTTTGAATTGACTTAATATCATGCGACGAAACAATGGCCGATCGGAGCTGGGTACCTTATGTTCGCTGTCTATTTTTAAGCCGGCTGCGTGAAGAGAAACCAGATTAGCGTCATCCAGCTTTGACCGGTTACGTAAAACCTGATCGATTGCACCACGAAGTACTGACTTTGTTTTGAGATCTATTTCGTCGCCCATGCGGTGGGCAAAGGCCATTTCTCGCAAGACGGAAGAAGCGCGACGGGCAATTCCCGCTGTTTCGGACTGTTCTACGGCCGCTGCAAGCTTCGTTGCAAATAATTGCTCCGCGCTCGCGTCCAATTTTCCCATGATCCTTAGGTTCAGTAGAGCATCCGCAGTCAATTCGCTTGGATGCCCGAGATAATAGTCCAAATATTTCGATGCGATCGGATGATCGTGACCTAAATGCCAGCCCCGCACAATCACCGATACTCCGGCCTGCACCAGAGGACCCGGTGGATCCCGCAACATTCGCTGAAACATACTCCACACTTCATCACTGGCGTGATGACTATCCGAATAGCGCGACAGGTTACCATAAACTTCTGTCCATTCTTCAGAAGCTAAAGCCCGCCGAGTAACTTCGTCCGTACGTTTAATGATCTCCTCATTCGGCACGATATCGCGAAAGTCGCGCAAAACATACGGATTGATCCTCTTGATTCTTTCTAAAATCGATGGATTGCGTGCTGTAGTCTGTGCGACTTCCCGAGACATTTTTTCGATCGCTGCTTTTTCGTCGGTCATCACCAGTTCAAGAACTTCAGACAACTCTTGCTTCACATTTTTTGCGTGCTCTTTAAGCTCGTAATGCGTTCCGTCGACTTTTCGCACAAGGCTGTGTTTTTGCGAAAGCTTTCGATCATAAATATTTTGCAACATATCGCCTCGGTTCCCAACCGGAATTTCAAGAATGGGATCATATTGCTCCCCCGCATCCAAAAGTCGCACCATAAGAAGTCTTCGCCATGCGTGCATCACTCTTTCGATCGACTTTTCATCGACGCCACTAACAGAAAAATGAATGTGTGTTGCGGCACTGCTTCTTTTCATCAGCTGAGGCGACTCCAATTCCGTTTTTAGACCAGTCGTCTTCGACACTTCGTCGAGGTGGCGAAAAAATTCGTCTTTTCTCGATGTGGGGTTTTTAAGGGCAATTTCTACGCTCTGGCGAGCTCCAGGCTTAACGTCTCGACTGCGGCCATCTAGTGAATAGGTCACTCGGCTCATCCATTCTGGCGCATCGGCCTTCGGACGAAGATACATTTCAAGATCTGAGACTAATTTATTTCGAATGGGAATTTTCGTTTCAATGATGTCGGCGATCACTCGGCTAGGAAGTCGCGTAAACTTAGCGATTCCCAATCGCTCCTCCCGGGGAAGTTCACGCCATCGTCTTGCCAGCACTTGCCAATCAGATCCCTTTGGTACCAGCAAACCAGAATTGTTCGTTTCGAGCGAACGCCTCGTCGGCAATAATTGCTTTGGCTTCGCCTCGGGTTTTGGCGGATTCGTGCTTAGAATAATACTCGGTGCTACTAGCTCTGAACTTCGGTGATCCACGAGGTTTAAATTCAAATTTAAATCTTTCGTCAGTTTTTCTCGGACAGCTGGCGGAAGATCTTCGAGCGCACCCGGGTAAGAAATGTATTCGTCCAAGATTTCGCGCGACATAACATTCTGCCATACCTCCCCGGTCTAATTCGGAGGCCTGTTTCCATGCGCGGCAGATCTAAGTGCGGAACGATATTCGCCAAATGCTGCGTGCTAAGTTCGAAATCATGCCCAAATAAAAATCTGCTTTCCGCTTCCTCGGCCGCTGCGAAATCGAGCTGGCCGGAACCCAAAAGTACCGACGTAAGGCAAAGAAACGCGAGATAAAAGTGTGAGCGCCGATGCTTAAACAACTAGTTTCTTTTCGGTGCTTTTGCATAGATATATGAGAATCAAGACCCTAGGGAACAGAACTGTTTATTACGTGTTCTATTAAGAACCAAGCCCAACGTCCGTTCCGTGCAAGTCCAACGTCTACAGCCTTGCGTGAATATGACCTAGTATTCAGAATCTATTGGTGATCCGTCGTGGAAAAGCGAACGCAGCAATAAGCAGCGATCCGAGCTATTGTCTCGACAGAGCTCTGCCTCTGTCCGTACGTTTGTGACACTTGACCGCTCCGAGGGGCTGAAGCGAATAATTTTCGATTGAAATACACCAGCAGCTGGCTCACTTGGGGCGCTGGTTTCATTATTGTGACAAAGCCCACAGGAAGTTCCGCCGCCGAAGCGAATGTGATCGAGCCCTGCAGATTCTTGTATCACTGCCTCCGTGATCGGAAATAAAAATTCGGCCCGCGCCGCACTGTCTCCAGTTTTCAGCGAGCCCACTTCAAGACTTCCCTTGGCGGGACCATCGGGAACTATTCCTAACAATAGGTTTCCTACTCGAAGAACAATGCGCGGGTCTTTGATGCCAGGAGACGGCTGCGCACTTCCGCTGCTGAATCCAGCCGTCAATCGAAGTGGACGCGGAAGACCTGCAATCACGCAGTGAAGTTGAAGCGGTCTCGGTAACGTATTGAGGTAGCTCACGAGGTCGGTAATATTCTGTAGGTTCGGCGATAGATTCGCCGATGGATTCTCTGCACCAGCAGAACTCATTGCTTGGCACGCCTGCTTTTCTTCTGGGGACAATAAAGATTCAGCCCGCACCGAATCAACAGCGGCGGTCTGAAACGCCGGCTCGCACGCTTGCCCGAACAGTAAAGTCGTCATCCCCAGAACCGACCAGAATGACAGCTGCCACTTAGGCAGTTTCGAAACTAGTTTCATAGCTAGATTTTAGATCTATCGAGGCCTCGCCGGTCCGGGAGCGTGGGGCATCGGTCAAAATGCCCCACCAATTATCAAATTGAGACAGACTTTATGCGCAAATCAAAAGTTCCCACTGGTTCCGCCGCTGAACCGGTCACAAACTGCACGATCGCATGTTCTTGATCGGGTTTAGGTAACGCCTGTAGAATGAGATCGGTTTGATTGTGGGCTTCGCCAGCGAAGTACATTTGCGTTATCAACTCGTGATAGCCGCGCTTCAAAACTCGGAAATGAATGTGCGGCGGGCGAATCCAGTTTCGACCAGCTGGGTACGCGCCTGGAACTATCGTTTTAAAGCGGTAGAACCCATTTTGATCCGTGATCGCACGACCCCAATATTGAAAGTCAGGATCTAATGCCGCCGTGTTGGGATCATTTGGATGATTGTATTTCCCAGTAGCGCACGCTTGCCAGATTTCCACTAAGACACCGCCTACTGCCGCGCAGTCTTGATCACTGACTGTTCCCTGAACCCAAACGACTTTCCCCTGCGCCTGCTTAGTCCTTCCGGCCACTGTGGTTAAGTCTGTGTCCTTGTCCAGTTGATTGACGACTGGATAAAACGGACCTTCCGGTTGGGCGGTCGTGACTGAGCACATTGCCGCGGCATTGGCTTTCGAAACGGCTACACTTGCACCCGTCAAAGCCGTTAACGCTAATGCCGAATTTCGTAAGAACTCCCGTCGAGAACTGTTTTCCTTCTTTTCCACTGCTCACCTCCTGGCGCAAGACTTAATCTCTAGAAGTAAATTACAAAATTGAATCTTATTTACTTTGGCCATTCTTTAAAGTTATCACCTTTTAATGCTTTCACCGCACGACGTCTTTTATTTTCAGACAATAGCTCGATTGAAATCGCTGCGCGCAGCAGCCAGCGAACTACATGTCACCCAACCGGGCCTTAGCCATGCGCTTAAACGCCTTGAAACCGCCGTGGGGGTCTCGCTTTTTGAGCGAACACCTAAGGGACTTAAAACGACGGTCGAAGGCAAAAGACTTCTTGAAATGGCAACGCCAATTCTTGAACAGTGGCGTCAGCTCGTCGCTGAAAGTGCGGAAACTGAGTCTCGTCGGCGTTTACGCATCGGAATGCACGCATCCGTCGCTTCCTACTTTGCCCCAGGGCTATTGGACACCTTGGCAAAGCGAGAGCTAACCTCTGGTTTCGAATTTGTTCACGGGCTCTCGCGAGATCTGGTCCGCCTCGTGCTTGAAGGCGAACTTGAAATTGCCCTAGCCATGAACCCAAACCCTCACCCTTCTTTGGTCATTCGCGAGCTTTTGACAGACTCCGTTCGGGTTTTTGTCGCGCCCGCACTTAAGCGTGCTGCAAGCAGGTCAAATCATCTTATTTACGATCCTGCTCTTTCCCAATCGCAGTGGCTTATCAAAGCTCACGCAAAGCAAGGCCAGACATTTTCGACGCATTCTCATTCAAGTAATCTGGAGGTCATTCGCGAGCTAGCTGAAGCCGCCATCGGGGCCGCGATTCTTCCGACTCGCGTGGCAGCACTATCCAGAAAACCCCTCATTTCGCTCTGGCCGAGCGGCAAGGAGGCCCCTCAGTTTCGAGACCGCCTTTGTATCGTGTGCCGGCCGCAGCTGGCTCGAACGGATTTTGGCAAAGCACTGTTGCAAACCGTGAAGGAAACAGGCCTAGAATTACAATCTGGCAGCTAGCATGTAGGGAATGAATAATATTAGTACAAAAAGGCATTCGCCCTGACATTCGATCTCCGCTAAAGACCCCTTCAAGCCGGAGGGGCCAAGTATGAACTCATTGAAATTCCGATACTCTTTACTGTCGCTTTTCGCATTTGGTGCAATGGCCTTCTCGTCCGCGACTCACGCCAAAATCGAAGCTCTATTTCACCCGCACGACCCCACCCTCGAGAAAATCGCGACTTGGATTGATGAGGCTACGCAGCACGTGGATATTGCCATGTACAACATGGACACGACGGATGGTTCTCCAGTGATCAAGACATTGAAGTCAGAGGCCGTTCGCACGCGAATCGAAAGTGGTGCACTTCAAATTCGAGTGGTGTTTGAAGGTTATGGAACTGACGAGGAAAACGCAGTCAAGATGAACGCACTCGAAGAATTGGGACTCGATGTCAGATATCTCGGGCGAAGCGTAAAAGTGCACCACAAATTTGCCGCCATCGACACCGGACTGGAGAATGAGCGAGTGATTTCGGGAAGTGCAAACTGGTCTTTAAGTTCTTACCGCAACTACAATGAAAACATTTTGTTCTTTGACCGCGAGGCTGAGGCGAGCGATCGTTTTCAAGCTGAATTCAATTTGCTCTGGGAAAACGCTAAGCTATTTGGCGAAGACCTTGGGCTATCGGACCGAGAAGCAGGATCTCGCGATGAAACGGGATTGGATATCCACTTTAATACTCCTCGCCGTTTGAAGGTCGACCGCAATCACCCACTTCTAACAGATCAAATCGTGCGTTCTATTGGCAGTGCTACTTCGACAATCGATATAGCATCGACGCGAGTCAGGCTGATTCCGATTTTAGAAGCCATTTCAGCGGCAGCTGACCGCGGGGTTAAGATCCGCATCGTCCTTAGCCAAGATGATTTCCGCGATCTTTCGAAGCGAGCTGGCTTTTTGGAAAAACCCGGAATCGAGCTTCGCGTTAAATTCTACAATCTCAAACCAGGCGAGTTCCTGACTCATCAAATGCACAATAAATTTTTGGTTGTGGACGGCGAAAGTGTAATGACCGGTTCATTCAACTGGTCAGAATCGGCCGAAAAAAATCACATCGAAAACTTGGTTGAGTTCAACGGGCGCCTTGGTAAAGAAATGGCGGAGGCCTACACAACCGAATTTGAATCGATTTGGGAAATGGGGCGCGACAAACTTTCAAACCTCAAGGCTCGATTGGCAGGAATGAAACGCGCTGGCCAAATACCAAAATGTGCCTTTGCTCCTACAACCATGGAGCTTCCAGAAATCAGGTCGCTATTGCGCGCCCATCGTACATGTGAAATGTAGTCAGACTTAGTCGTATCTACGATGATGCCTGCGTGATTTCCGGTGTAAAAGTAATTATCCAGGTCAGAATGCTGTTCCTTTCCAGGTACCAAGGTCGGGGAAAAATGAGAATTTTTTTCCCATAGATTTCATCTCCATCTAGTTTTCGATTTCCTCACAATCGATAGCTGCCGACTTAGTGTTATTGGAAATACACTTTTCCCGTGGCTATCGAAGTTCTGCTACTTAGCAATGACCTGACACTGGCAAAAAATCTAAGCGCTGCCTCAAAGCATTGCATAGACCATATCTCGGTTCACCCTTGCACGACCTTGGTTCGATTTCGCGAACTCAAACAGAAGATCGAATTCGAATTCTTAATCTTCGATGAGTCATTTCATTCGCCAGAACTCGAAATTATTCTTACTGCCGAAAAACATCGCAACCGAGAAGGCAAGGGGGCCGCTTCACTGTTGATTTCCTCAACAATCGAAAATGGCAAAGTTTACGAAATGCTTGAGGCGGGATACACCGACGTGATTCTTAAGCCAGTCGATTTGTCGATCCTCTTACATAAAGTCGATATGTATCGACCGAACAAAAAAACCTTAAAAGAGGACCTTCTTTTCAGAATGGAAGTCGATGGGGACGTCGGCCTCATGTTAAACGCCAAAGTCGTTCAGGCTTCTGAATTCGGAGCCATTCTTCGTTCAGATATGATTCTTGCGAAAAACGAAATTGTTTCTATCAACCCTCGGATGTTCGACGCCGACGGCCATTACGAGGGCGAAGACTGTCTCGCCAGAGTGATTGCTTCTTCACCCTCGAGGGTTGCAAAAAAGTTTGATAGTCAGGTGACTTTTGTAGCGCCAAGCCCCAAATTCATGACCGCGATGAGGCTATGGATGCGTGGGCAATATGTAGTCTCAACAAGCAGCAAGGCAAGAGGCAAATGAAACACAAATATGCGCTTGGTATTAAAGAGATGGATACTCAGCACGAGAAAATCCTGGAGCTCGCTCATCAAGCGCAAGACTCGACGCTTGAGGAAATCGACATGCAGAAATTAATTGTCGATCTCGTTAATTACGCGAAGTTTCACCTCGAGGAAGAAGAAGCTCTTCTTCGCAGCCACCGCCAGTTTGAATTTCTTGAAGAACACATCAAACTTCATGACGTGTTTCGCGAACACTCGATGGACATCTATCACCGGTTTCGCGCCGCCGAAACAGAGGACGAGCGGCGAGCTCTTCTTCACAGAGTCGCAGCTTTTTGCGAAAGCTGGCTTCGCAATCATATCGATATTGAGGACCGCAAATACGTAACTTTGGTGAATGAGGGTCCCTAGACTGTCGAACTTTTTTCTACTTGTCCCAGTATAATCGCGATGGCCCGCGCGAGTGACAAATCAAGGCATCTATACAAGCGCGGCTTACCTAGGTAAAATCAAGGTATGAAACGGCGTCGAATCCACACATTTCTTCTACTAGTTTTGTGGATAGGCTTTCTAGGTCTTTTCCAAAACTGTGCGCCGGTGAAGAGTTTGACCCCGGACGAAAACGTCATGAAGGATCTCGAAATCGCCATCGAGAAAACTGCGGGCGATTTGGAGACCCTCGCCGAATCAAACCGCAGCTGCACGAACGATAGTCAATGCGTCGCGGTTGTCGTTGGATTTAAGGGGTGCGGCGGCCCAAGAGATTACACTTACACATCCTTGAACAACGATATGGCTGCTGTCGATGCTCTGAGTGTTCAGCTTCAAAATCTCGAGCGCGATCACTGGAACCGTAGTGGCCAGGCATCGACCTGTGAACTAGTGCTTCCTCCGTCGCTGGCTTGCCAAGCGAGCCTTTGCCAGGTTGTGCCAAGCAATCTCTTCTGAATCGCCCGCGCCTGTGGTAATCTTCGATTGTTCTATTGGGGGCGTTCCGGTTTCGACGCGGGCGCTGAAGGCCAAGGAGCATGCCGGGGCGCCCGAGGTCCTCGTAAAAACGGGCAAACTGTAGTCGGCAACGATTACGCACTCGCAGCTTAATTGACTGCGCATGAGACCAGGAAGCGGTTGCGGTCCTGAATCTCGTGTAACTTTAGCGACCTAGGTGCACACATGTTTTCTCCAGGTGTGCGCACTTAAAAACTCTGGGGGAGGGATACGTGTGAGTTTGTCGATGGACGCTCGCATATCGCCCTTAAAACATCGACTAAGCATGTAGTCGCCTTGGTTCTGATCGCTCACGGACGGGGGTTCGACTCCCCCCGCCTCCACCATTTACCTCTCATTTATAATTGAGATGAGCAATCGCCCCCAAGTTCAACGACTTGGGGGTTCTTTTTAATAATTACTAATAATATTAATAAGTTGTATTACAAAAATTTCCGCCATCTCTATTCAAACCGCATCACATTCATTATTAAAAACCTCATGCCCGTTGCCCTGTCGTTGCCGTTTGGGCAACGGAGACTACATTTTAAGTAAATATGTAGTCATTTCAGTGGACAATCTAAAAAAATGATCCGATACGTTCGCTATGAGCAAGCGAACGAACAAAGTTATCGTGAGTCCAGAGGGGCGAATTTTAAAAAGTTTGAGAGAGAAACACGGCCTTTCAATGAAACAAGCCGGACAAGCCCTTGGAGTCAGCGACTCCTACATTTCACAAATTGAAAATGGTCGTGCTGATTGTCCAAAGGGTGAAAGGTTAAAGCCTTATTTAGACCTCTACGGAAAAATTGGAGCGAAATACTTTTATGAGCTTTGCCGTAATTGGGAAAAGGAAAGCACGGACGAGGATTTCGTAAAAGACAATGTAGGCAAACTCTCCAAGGACAATCAAAGCCTTATCAAAGCGATGATGGAAACGATGCTGGCGAAAAAATAAGACGATTGTCCTGTCGTCAAAAAATTCTCACTGAATTTACGAGGTTAAACCTCAATTTTGCTTGGGTTTTTCACGATAAGAGACGAGCGAGGCACTATGAGCGAAGAAAAAAAAGCACCACCCAAAAATGCGAAAATTGAACAGTGGAAGAAGAACACTGACGGTTGGGTAAAAGTTGAGGATGGAATTTTCAAACATCCCGATTTGAAAATTTATGATGTGCGAGTGTTTCGCAGAATTAAAGTTGATAAAAACAAACCAGCCAAGCCAGTTTTCAAGCGAGCAAGAAATATTAACAGCGAGAGCCTTGCCCGTAAAAAGAAACACGAACTCCAAGAAGAATTGGCTCTCCTCGCATTGAAACACGAGGGTAAGGACATTACTTGGGAAATTGCGTGTGAGGAATATTTCGCAAGATTAGAGAACCGATACAAGGACGAGAAAATTACTTTCAACACGATGGACAGCACCATTAGCACTCTAAAGAAACACACCACCGTTTGGAATGAATTATGGTTGAGCGATTTCACCAGTGAACAAATAGAAAATTTCATTAACAGCGATGAGCTGAAAAAAAATGAAAACGAAAGACCCAAAGCCCCTACAAGAGTGAATATTCTCAAATACATTCGTGGTGTTTTTAAATATATGTTGGACAAGGGTCGCATTAAACACAATCCCGCAACGGGGATTTACATTCGCGGAAAGAAAAAAATAAATTACCCACCCGTGATGACCCACAATGAAATGATTGGCCTCATTGAGTATGTTAAAAATCTTAATCAAAAATGGGCAAAGGATTGGGCAAAGGTTTACACCGTCGCATATTTAACTGGGGCAAGGTCTGGCGAATTGTATTCGCTCCTATGGGATGATGTTAAGTGGGAGTCAAAGACAATTCAAATTACCAAGAACTATGATTGGAAAACAGAAACCCACAAAAAAATCACCAAGGGTAAGCAAGACCGAACAGTTCCAATGAACCCAGAGTTAATGGAATACCTGTTGGAGTTTCGTGGGCACAATCACGAATTTGTCCTGCCTCGTATTCCAGACTGGCAAAATGGTCGTGCCGCAGAAATAATTAAAGCCTTTCAAAAAGGTGCGAATGTTAGAGAAACAAAATTTCACGGTATCCGTGGAACATTCATCACCAATCTTTTGTTGTCTGGTGTGCCCGTTGTAAAAGTTCAAACTATGTGCGGGCACGAAGATTTAAAGACAACCCTCTTATACTTGAGAATGGTTGGCGATGAAACAAAAGGTGCGACCGATGGTCTTTCGCTTAAATCCAAGCCCGACAATATTCACGACATCACCGAGGGGAAAAAGAAAACTTCGTAGAATAATACGGTGTGTTTTTAGCAAGAGATTCGTGAAAGCGAATATTGTTTTCGCTGCGATAGGTTGTGAATCCAGCTATTGGTCATAGAATTGACGCGATTTCTGGTCTCAATTTAATTCACTAAAATGCCGAACAGCAACCAGGATGAATATCAAGGCACTCGTGTATCTATCATTATTATTCGGTTCTGCGGTTCACGCACAAACCAAGTATCTACTTATAGATGGTGGTGCCTCTAAGTCTTCTAACTATTCTCGCTACTATAATTCTGTTTTGACAGGCTACGAAGTACTAAAGGGTAAAGGGAAACAAGTGTCGGTAATCGCCAAGGACGGAAAATGGACTATGGCGAGCCTGGACGAAGTATCAAGCGGTCAGCAGGCAAATATTCAGTCGGGCAAGTTAGTTTATCCAGCAATTTCCAGTCCTGCGAGAGATTTAAACGATATTAGAAAAGCTCTCTCGTCATACAAAGATGGCGATACTCTGTATCTTCACTTTACCAGTCACGGAGGTGGACCAAGTAAGCCTGGACACCCAGAATCATCAACCTTAAGTCTTTTTGGAAATGATGTTAGCTATGAAGACTTGGCAGGTGTTCTTAAGGAATTTCCAAATTTAAAGTTTAAAATTTACTCTGGAGTTTGCTACGGCGGAGGGATTCACCATTTAGCAAGAAGCCTAAAGAATGTTTGTTCTTCTTCAGCTGTCCCTTATTTCACACAAAGCTATAGTGGTAGCCCTCAAATGAACGTTTTTGAGTTTGAGTTTTGGAAATCTATAAAAAGCAATAATCGTCCAAGCCTCGCCAGTGCTTCGTTAGATTCTTTTGAAAAGGATATAGCAAACATTGACCTCGGAAGCTTATCCAGTTTTGACTATGTGGATTTCGTTCTTAAGAAAGGCCCCTATGGAAAGACCTACGACGAGCTTCCTTCAGTAAGAGTGAACGCAAACTCAATTCCAAGAGACCCGAAGGACCCTCCTCTCTGGGCGGAAGGTATGCTAAAAATCGCACAACCAAATGGTTATCGTTCAATATCTTCTACAGTTAAAACAACGGCCCAAATTGTAGACTGTAATACAGGAAGTTGTTGTGCATCAACAGCCATTAGTAACGACATTACAAGACTGAAGCGACTTTCCGAGACACTGAATGAGGTAGTCCAGCAGTCGGCAATTCAAGATTTAAGAACAAAGGCTGAGCGTCAACCCGCCGAAGTCCGAACAATTTTTCATAATGTCATTGATGATATGAAAAAAAATGGTCAAAAATACCTTCAAATCTCAAATCAGTATCAGCAGAAATACAAAGAACTGGTTGGTCGTTGGAACGCCCACAAAGAAAAATTTAAAGATAGCTGGGGCATTACGAAGTGGTGGTATGGAGAGGGTGAAGAGCGGGCAAAAATACAAAAAGAATTTGATGTTTTGAAGGCAAATGCTCAAAGAGACTTAAAACAGTACTCTTTTGACCATCAAATGCTTGAGCGATTGGACAGACTGGACGAGTTTAATAAAAAAGCGACACCGAAGCAGAAGGAAAAATTTGTTCAGCTCCTTCAGTGTGAATGGGAGCCGATATGAAAAAACTATTCCTCTTTTTGTTATTCTTGATGCCTCTTATAAGCGAAGCCCGTCTTATTAATAAGTGCGGAACATATTACGCCGAGGGATATTATACGGAGATTGAATCAAACCTCCATAGTCGGCAAAAGAAAAAAGTCATTCTTCTTGAAAGAGGAACAAACAGTGAAATCAAATTTTTTATTTCAAACAGCGACATTCAAAAATTAATACCCGACACCCATATCGGTGTAAATTTCAAACTCAAGATTAACTTTGACTCATCTTGCTTCTATGCCTGTGAAGGTAAAATTGTAGAGGTAATTGAGCCGATAGACCCATTTCAAGAACCAAAACCATTTCTCAATCCACGTCCGTCTCCAATCAATGGCACCGAAGTTAAGTGTAAACCAAATTCCTTTGAAGATGTTGAACGAGAACCAACCAGTGAGAAAGCAAACATTAAATTAAAAAAATAGGAAATCCTAAAAATCTTCTGGAAAGCCTTCTTGCGTAACTTTCACTCCCGAAAATTATGGCCAATTTTTTGAGATGATTTCACTCACTGAGCTATAAAAGTGTTTCGGTGACTTTCTAAATGTAGTCCCACCAATTATACAAAATGCGAGATAAGCGGTATAATCCGCATCAATGCCATTTTTCTCACATTTATCTATAAATTTAGACAGTTCATCGGCAATAAATTTTTGTTCGTCTTCAAGTTTTTTTTGCTTTGTTTCAAAATTATTTTCATCAAAAATTATTTTATTTGCCAGTTCTTTGAGTTCCTTAATGTAATAGTGGTTGTTGTTAAAATTCTCCCACCCTACAAAGCCACCACTGACCTAGCCGGGTAAACTTGGTCCAGAGGTTGTGATACAATCTGGGCCTGAAACGGAGAAGGTCCATGCCCAAGAAACGGTACACGACAGAAGAAATCATTCAGCATTTGCGCACAGCGGAGATCGAGCAATCCAAAGGCTTGAGCCAAGAAGAAGTCGCGAGAAAAGTTGGCGTGACGAAAGTGACTCTCGCTCGCTGGAAGAACGAATACGGCGGATTAAAAATCGATCAAGCCAGACGCCTGAAAGACCTTGAGGCAGAAAACAATCGCCTTAAGAAAATCGTCGCTGACCTTTCGATTGATAATTCAATTTTGAAAGAAGTGGCCAAGGGAAACTTCTAAGCCCTGCACGAAAACGTGAAGCGGTCGTACATGCGATTAAAACGCTTCATGTAAGCGAGCGCAGGGCGTGCAAAGTTATTGGTCAATTGAGATCCACGAATCGCTATGTCGGAAAACCAAATCCGGTGAAGGAGCTTTTGCGCTCGCGCGTTGTTGCGATCGCAAGCGAGTTTGGACGCTATGGCTACCGAAAGGTCACCGAGATGCTAAACAACGAGGGCTACCGCGTCGGTAAGGACCGTGTTTATACCATTTGGCGCGAAGAGGGTTTAAAGGTGCCGGTGAAGCAACCGAAGCGCGCAAGGCTTTGGCTAAAAGACGGCTCGTGCGTTCGCCTCAGGCCAGAATACAAAAATCATGTGTGGTCTTATGACTTCGTCTCGGAAACAACGCATGACGGACGAAAGCTCAAAATTTTAAACATCATCGATGAATATTCGAGAATTTGCCTAGCATCGGTGGTCGAACGAAAAATCGATTCACAAGGAGTCATCTACGCACTCGCCGACGCGATGCTAGAGCACGGTGTGCCTAGGTACGTTCGATCCGACAATGGACCTGAGTTCATCGCGAAGAGATTGAAGCGTTGGTTTAAAACGTTAAATATTCAGCCACTTTACATCGAGCCAGGTTCGCCCTGGGAAAATGGCTACTGCGAATCATTTAACGGGAAAATGAGAAATGAGTTTTTAAATGGCGAGATTTTCTACTCATTAAAAGAAGCTAAAGTATTAAGCGAGAAATGGCGACAACACTACAACACGAGAAGGCCACACAGCTCGCTCGGTGGAAGGCCGCCAGCGCCACTTGCTTTTAGACCAAATGAGATCTCTCTTGCGGTCTAAAAAGGATAGATGTAGTTGGTAGCAAAACTTCCGGCTGGTCACCTCTAATCTAATGATGACGGCTCCGAAGTTTTCAAATTTTTTTCTAAAATCCTGCTCCTGTTTTTTTAATTTATGTTCAGGAGTATCTGGCCTGTCTTTGGCTGAGAAGAAATGCTGACAGGCATCCGCTAAATTATAGTCATTATCGGTTGTTCTAATTATTCTAAACCGTTTATCTTTTGTGATAAACAAAACCTCTTTTTCAAGGTCATAGTCATTTGACTTTAGCCACATAGGTTTATTCGTTTTCATAAATCCTCCTTTCAGTGAAAAGTTCCGTCATCATCAGTGGCAATTTCATTCATCTCCAATAGCTCTTGGTTATGCTCAATGAGTTGATTGATGTTATGTTGAAACGCCTCTATCTCACCTCTTGATAAGAGAATTTCCCCGGCAATAGCCAAAATTACTTCACAAGCAAAACTATCGTTAATCTCACTGCTCAAACAGTCATTCAGCACTTTACACATTTTGCCTGCGATAAATTCTTGGGCTTGTTCCGTAGTTTCAATACGGGCCTTACGGGTTTTGGTTCTTGAACTCATAAAAAAATCTCCACCCCTGATGTTATTGTTTAGGTAGAAATTTTCTTGATGCTGAATCTGAGGGGCATACCATTCCGCACACAAGAAAAAATCTTGTAGGCTTGAATATGGTTGCCTTTATTTTTGGTTGGTCAGGCGGTAATTGAAAAACCCATTTTGCTTGATGCCGTATTTTTGG
Organism: Deltaproteobacteria bacterium; assembly: GCA_017302795.1. Classification (GTDB taxonomy): domain Bacteria; phylum Bdellovibrionota; class Bdellovibrionia; order Bdellovibrionales; family JAMPXM01. The sequence continues at coordinate 53,760 of JAFLCB010000017.1, forward strand.
ACTTTCTTTTTTTTCAGTCCGTATCGTCTATTCTTACTACTCTTTTAGAATACAACACGACAAGTCATAAATCAAGGAGAATGAGAAATAAGTATATGATATTATTAATTAATATTAAAATTCATTACAAAAATATTCGGTCAATATTTTTTTGAAATGAGATTATTAAAAGATGTAGTGAGAACGAATAAAAGAGACAACGAACCAATCCCATTTCAAAAATTTCTCGTGCGAAAAATTAATATTAATTTAGGCAGTTCGTTGCTCATTTTTATTTAAAGGTCATTTTCAACTTCAAAACCCGCTTCTATGAATTTTTGAATGACAGTCTCTACCTCGTAAAACTGTCCGTCTATTTCCATCCACAGTTTATCCTCAACATTGTTGCTTTCTCCATCACGGCAACACATACGGAACATCACTTCATCTGTTTGACGGATGAGTGAGCCTTGCTGTCTGGTGTATTGGTCAAGCAATAAGACATCAGGGAAACACTGATTGATAAGCTCCTCTGTATGGTCTTCAACATTCACGGGGCGAATATCCAGTCTCTCCATTTGCTCTATGGTTAGGGTTGATAAACAAATTTCTTTCATAACTTTTCTCCTTACAATTTCTTGTTTTGGAGTTGCGACCATCGCTACTCCTACTTGTGAAATACCGATTTAATTTTTAAAAATTTAAAAAACTGAAAATAAATTGAACAAAGTATTGAGGACAATTGAGGTCCTCCCCAAAAACCTAGCCATTTGAAAGCTCTCAAAACGTGTGATTTAACACCCGAACACGGAGTTCGGCTTTGGGAGAAACATGAGAAAAGCAAGATTCACGGACGAGCAGATCATTGGA